>JALYJG010000099.1 GCA_030775365.1 Pseudomonadota bacterium | reverse complement strand
GGCCCGGATATAGCCAGTCTTGATACCGTCCATGCCGTCATAGCGGTCCATCAGGTGATTATGATTGTGATGGTTGATGCCGGCATAAACGAAATTGTCGTGGCTGAAATAAGGATAATAATTCGGGTAATGATAAATAAGTGCGTGCCCCAGCATCGCCATGTCGCGTGCGCTCGTTACCTGATCCGGATCCGGCAGCCCGGATGGGTTGTCAAAGCGCGTATGGGTCATACCGAGAGCATGGGCTTGCTGCGTCATGAATTTTCCGAAGCCAGCCTCGCTACCGCCCAGCGCCTCAGCTAGAACAACCGCGGCGTCATTGGCAGATTCCGTGACCAATCCCAAGATCGCATCTTCCACCCGAATCGTTCGCCCGCGACGCAAGCCGAGCTTTGAGGGCGATTGTTCGGACGCGTTGGCCGAGATCGGCAACGACTGATTGAGCTGCAGCCGGCCGCTTTCCAACGCTTGGAACGTCACATAAAGCGTCATCATTTTTGTCAGCGAAGCCGGATGACGCGGACTGTCAGGATTGGTCGCGTGCAGAATGCGGCCTGTCTCGGCGTCGATAACTATATCAGCGTAGCTCGCGGTTCCGTCCACCGGCGCGGCATGATGGACCTTACGGTGGTAGTGAAAATGCTTACTGCGCGCTTCGGCGTGGCCGGGAACGAAACCGAGCGAGAGCAAGATGACGACAATAGCAGTTCCATACCTTTTAAAGGCTTTTGGCATTGACGGCATCAGTGGTCTCTCGCGCGCAGATCAAGGGCTCAAGGAATCACGGCTTCAGAGTCGTATCAAGCTCTTTCTTTTTCATAATCTTGAAAACGGCGCCAGCGGCCATACCCATCAGTGCGCCGAGAACGGTATTACCAACCAGCCACATGACAGGAATCTGCAGATCCGGAAATGGCAACCATGCATAGCTGCCGAATTGAGCCAGTCCCAGGATAAGGCCGATTTTGAGGCCGAGCTTCGCGCCCTTCTTGATTGGGCATTCGGCACATTCTGATTGCTTCAACAGGCAGCCGAAAAGACAGGTAAACACGAGGGCCGTGCCGATTTGCCGGACCAGACCGAAGGCCATATGCGCCTGCATATCGGCGGGGGGACGCCACATCGAGGCCGTCGCCTGATAATGAGGCATCATCAGCACGCCGTGGAAAACGGCTTCAAAGGCAAAGATGACCAAAAAAACGGCGAAGGACGCCACGATATAGGGCACAGGGCAACACTTCTTTCCGCAGGATGGGCTGGTCGTGCATTCCGTTTTGTCGTTGGACATCATTGCAGTCTCTCATATCTGGGGGAAAACCGAACTTCACGCGGCAAGCCGGAGTAAGCTAAGATAATGTAATGTAACACGAAAGTCAGATAGCACCAAAGATTATTGACAACTTAGAGCGATTCGGCATTAATGCTGCACTGCAACATAGACAACGGTATCGAATGTCTCCAAAGGGTACATCCGAAAGCCCGGCATAAGCGGATCGTCGCAAGTCGAATTAACACCAACGGGTCCCCGGCAACTGCCGCGAGCCGTTTTTTTTCAAAGGAGAACGCCTATGAATGCCCAAGCGATCAACCAATCCATGGCGCAGGTCGAAAAAGCCGCCCAAGGATTTATGCAAGCGTGCGAACATGTGAGCCTGATCACGCGCGACCATCTCGACGCCGCCGTGAAATCGGCGAATGTCACGCTCGACGGCTGCCATGAAATCAACCATAACGTGCACAACTTCGTTCAGGACTCGATGGCCCATGTGGTCAATGCCGGCAAAACGATCTTGAGCGCCAAGAGCCCTCGCGAGGCTTTCGATCTCCATGCCGAATTCGTCAAACAGGCCTTTGACAACTGGATCGCCGGCACCGGCAAGCTTTCCGAAATCTCGGCCCGGGTGACCAAAGAAGCGGTGAGCCCTTTGGCCGAACAAGCCAATCATACCATTTCCAAGATCGTTCAGACGGCAAAAGCCGCCTAACGTCAGCGATGATCTGCGCCCACGGCCTCGCCAATCGAGGCGAAGCCGTCGCGGCGCAGAAGCGCTGCAAGATCGCGCTTGATCCTCGGCACGAGCGCCGGCCCCTCATAGATCAGGCCCGTATAGATCTGCACCAATGAAGCGCCCGCACGAATCTTAGCATAAGCGTCCTGACCGCTCGCGATTCCACCGACGCCAACAAGAGCCACGCGCCCCTTGAGACGCTTATACATCCGGCCCACAAGTTCCGTCGACATCCGGGCCAGAGGCTGACCCGAAAGACCTCCTGGCTCTTTTGCCACTTCGGACGGAATATTTGCGGGACGCGAAATCGTCGTGTTACCGATAATCATGCCTTCGATGCCCGTCTCGAGCGCGACGGCGCCTATATCTTCTTCCTGAGCTTCCGTTAGGTCCGGGGCGATCTTGACGAAGAGAGGGGGCTTTTGCGGGACGGCCTCACGGGCGCGGACAACCGCTTTCAAAAGCTCGGCCATTTCGGCGCGGCCCTGAAGGTCACGAAGTCCGACTGTATTGGGCGACGAAATGTTCACGGTCAGATAATCCGCATGAGGCGCGAAGGCCTTCACGCCCGTCACGTAGTCCGCAACCGCATCCTGGGACTCCCTATTCTTTCCAAGATTGATACCGACGAGTCCGGGCCGCATATGAGCGCCTGTATCCCGCCAAGCGCCAAGGCGCCGGGCGCATATCGCCAGCCCGTCACTGTTGAAACCAAATCGATTGATAATCGCCTTCGCCTCCGGGACGCGGAAAAGTCTCGGCTGCGGGTTGCCGGGCTGCGGCAATGGGGTGATAGTCCCAACCTCGATGAAGCCGAAGCCGAAGGCGAGAACCTCGCCCATCACTTCACACTGTTTGTCAAAACCGGCAGCGAGGCCAACAGGGTTCGGGAAATCAAGCCCACAGACAACCGTACTTAAAATGCTATCGTCCTCATCCTGGGAGCGCGTATTCGCCTTGAACTTAGCCTTAGCCGTACCGCGCGGACCAAACCCTTTTTTGAGAGCGGCCAGCGCCAGGTGATGGGCCGTTTCCGGATCAAGCCGAAACAGAAACGGGCGCACCAGCGGATAAGCGTTGAACAGACGCATCGCTTGCAGCATTTTCGTCATCATCGAGCGTAAGCCCCGGATTTTCGAGTGAGCGCAACCATGGCGCGGCGGGTGGAAGATTGCAACTACGAGCACCGCCAACACCTCGCGTCTATCCCACGGCACCTTGATAACGGGGCACCGTGCCTGTATTTAGAGCGCAGGCCTAGAGGACCTTGGGCCTTTTTCGAGGACTTCAAAAACGTGCGTAAGGCGAAAACGTCATCGACACTCGGCGCCGGGACCCTCAGCGGATCTTCCCCGCTGGCGGCGCTGCAGGGCTGGGCGAGCCAGACGCCGCAGCGTCTTTTTTGGACGTTTGCCGCCGCGCATTTAATCCTTTGGACTCTCCTGCCGTCGATCAGCTGCCCTAACGCGCCGCTCGATGTTATCGAAGGCTACGCCTGGGGCCATGAATGGCTGATGGGAACTTATAAGCACCCCCCCATGCAGGCCTGGTGGCTTGGCGCTATCGCCTATTTGAGTGATCGCGCATCCTGGGGCCATTTTCTGGCCAGCCAAATCGCCGTCATCCTAGCCTTTTGGGCGGTGTGGCAAACCGGGCGGCGCATGTTTACCGAACAAGCGGCACTCCTCGGCGTGCTGCTTTTGGAAGGCGTCGTTTATTACAACTTCATCAGTACGGAGTTTAATCCGAACGTTTTGCAGCTGGCCTTCTGGGCGCTGATCGGCAACACCTTCCATCGCGCGATCAAGGAGAATCGCGTGATCGACTGGCTGCTCCTTGGCGTGTGGAGCGCGGCTGGTCTTTATTCCAAATACAGCACGGCTCTTCTTCTGCTTGTGCTCGGAATACTGATGCTGGTCCGCCCCGAGGGACGTCGTCATCTGCGCAGCCTCGGACCTTACCTCGCGGCTGTGGTGGGCCTGCTGCTGTTCCTGCCGCAGATCGCCTGGCTATTTAACAATGCGTTTTTGCCTTTCACCTACGCTTGGGACCGCATGCAGACCAACCCCAATGCGGGCTTCATAACCTCCTCGGTGCGCGCTCCGTTTTTCTACATCCTGAGCCAGCTGCTGGCCGTGCTCCCGGCAACAGTCTTATTTTTTGCCTTTTGCGATAGAGGGAGTCTTCCGAAGGATAAGCGGTTTCGCTCCTTTGACAGGGATTTTCTGGATTTTGTAACCTTTGGCCCTTTTCTTCTGACCCTGCTTATGGCCATTTTGATCGGCATCAAAATCCACGACATGTGGGCGATGCCCTTTTGGAACTTCCTTGGTCTGTGGGCCATCGCCCGGTTCAGAGCCGTTTTCTCAAAAGAAGCGCTGCGCCGCTTTATCTCCGGCTGGATTGCCGTCTGCCTGGCCTCAGTACTCCTTTACACCGCCTGCACCGTCTACTCGCCCTATGTCACGCACAGGGGCCTGCGGGTTCAGTTTCCGGGTAAACCGCTGGCGGAAAAAATTGATGCAGCCTGGCATAAGCGTTTTCAGTCTCCGTTGCAGTACGTTGTCGGTGATACCTGGCCTGCGGGTAACGTCGCTTTTTATACGCCCGAATGGCCCCATGTCCTGATCAAAGGGGATTATGCGATAAGTCCCTGGATAAGCCCGGACAGCGTTCGGCGCTTTGGCGGGGTTGCGGTGTGGTGTATCCAGAGCTGCGCCTATAAAAATTATGAAGAAGGTGAGCCCCCCTATATCCGGAATTTCCCGCATGCGGAAATTCAGGAGCCGCTCACGTTACCACGGCAGACCGAAGCAGATGTGCCTCCAACGAGGCTGGGCTGGGCTATTCTTCCTCCCGCGGGTTGAAGCCGCAGCGAAAGCGGTGCGCTCGCTGCCGCAGATAGACTGGGATTAATCGCCCGGCACTGTCGCTGCCTTCTCCCCACACCCAGAACCCCTTCGGGCGGATGCCGTGATCCTCGATCGACCGGTTGCGCCTGATAAAAGGGCGTAGGATACTGCCGAGGATGGCCGACGAAGCTGTGACATCGTCGCGCGATCCGACGAGACACATGCCCGAGCGCCGACCTTTCTGCAAAGGCCAGCCCGATGACCGCAAAGACAGAGAAGAGCACTTTGATCACAGCGACCGCCGCCGCGGCGGGCGGCGATTCCAAAAATGCGGGGATCTCCGAGATTTCCGACACGACAAAGAACGGCGCGGCCCGCGCGAAATGGCGCGTCGAATACGAGACGGCGGGCCTGCCCTCTTCGCGCCGGACGACACCTTCCGGCGCCGTCGTCTGGTGGGTGGAGACCTTGCGCCACGAGCAGATGCCCCTGCGCTCCGCGATCGATCTCGGCTGCGGAAAAGGGCGCAACAGACTTTTTCTCGCCGGCGAAGGGCTGGAGGTTACGGCGATGGATTTCACACCCGATGCCATACAACAATTGAGTCCGTCGGCGGCCGCCAGAGGCTTGAAGCAAAAGATTCGTGCCTTGGTGAGCGATGTAACCGAAGATTGGCCGCTCCCGCCGGCGACAGCTGATCTTGTCGTGGACGCTTTCTGTTTTAAGCATATAGCGCCCTATGAAGCGCGCCTGACGTATAAAGGCAATCTGCTGCGGAGCCTGCGCAGTCGCGGACATTTTCTGATTTCTTTTGCGAGTATTGGCGACGGCTATTACGGACAATATTTTCTCGACACGCAGATCGTAAACGGGGAGCCGCAACATCTTGTCGCTGATCCAGTCGCTGGTCCAGAAAACGGTATTCAATCGACGCTGTACACGCGCAACCATGGGCTCGATTTCTTCGCGCCCGCGCTAACCCTCTTCAACGAACTGCATGCGGCCAAACCCGCCATGATGCACGGCAAGGTCTACGATCGCGACACTTATGCGCTGCTTTTGCACCGCAATCCCCATCGCTTATTCGGATGACGCCGCCACTCGTGATTAATTGGCCCCTGTCCAGTCTCACTGGGTACGGTCTTTACGGGCTTGAAATCCTGCGCCAGCACCTGAAGCGAGGCGGCACATCGTTTGCCCTGACCGACCATCTTATCGAGCCGATCGAGTTGCCAGAGGATGTGGACGGTCGCCTGCGCCCCTTGCTTGAGCCGTCGTCGCAAGCCGCCAGATTTCTTGACGCAAATCCTTCTGAGCGCCTGCACTTCGATGGACCTGTGCTGCACGGGGTGGGTAACTGCTACGCTCACTTTAAAAATCAGTTTCGCGTGCGCGGCCGGCCCAATATTGGCTGTGCCGCCATCGAAGAGTTAGCCTGTCCGCCGGACTGGCGACCGTTTTTGCAAATTTACGATATGTTTATCGCTATCTCGACGTGGAACGCAGACTATCTCCGAAGTCTCGGCCTTGGGAAACCCGTTCATCTGTGTCGCCAGGGCATTGATACGCAGCGCTTCTTCCCGGCGCAGCGTTCAGCCCTGTTTGGCGACCGTTTTGTCATATTTTCCGGCGGCAAGCTTGAGTTCCGCAAAGGGCAAGACATCGTGCTTGCCGCCTTCAAGCGCTTCCAAGCTACCCACGACGATGTTTTGCTGGTCACGAGCTGGCAGAATGCGCAAATGCCCGAACTCGCGGCCTTTGAGAACAGGGGCCTCTGCGTCTCAGTCCCATCGCCGCTCGAGGACGGTCGCGGCCTCAATATCGCCGCCTGGCTCGCTCGTGAGGGATTGCCGCCCGGTAGTTTCGTGGATCTCGGCTGGCAACACAACAAAGCCATGCCTCGGTTTCTGCACGCCTCTGATATAGCCATCTTCCCTAATCGCTGCGAAGGCGGCACGAATCTCGTCGCCATGGAAGCGATCGCCTGCGGGGTGCCAACCTATCTGGCGGCGAATACCGGGCAAGCGGATCTGATTGAGCAAAGCGGCTGCAGCAGTTTTCGGCAGCAAAAGCCTGTTCTGTCCACGCCCGGCATCATGAGCGTTGAGGGCTGGGGCGAAACGGCCGTCGACGAGGTCGTGGCGGCTTTGGCCTTTGTGTATGAGAACCGTCACTCCGCTCGGATCGAGGCCTCTAAAGCAGCCCTCAACATGCAAAAATGGGATTGGGTGCTGCAGAGCGAAAAGCTTCTGCAACTGATTTATAAAGCGGGCTAGCGCCGCTTGCCCGGCTTGGCCGGCCACAGTAGTCTAGCCTTCGCCATGCTTTCGGAAAGAGACAGATCGACGATGAACCAACCAGCCGCCTTACCCGCCGAAGACGAGATCGCACGCCGCATTACGCAGCTCGAAAAAATCACCGCTCAGTATGGCGATCCCTATCGCATCACGCGTTTTGACAAAAGCCACTCGGCCAGCGCTGTCAAAGAACAATTCGCCCATCTAACCAACGGGGAAAAGACGACGCAGAGCGTTAGCGTCGCCGGTCGCATCATGGCGATCCGGAACGATGGCATGTTCATCGTCATTCTCGACGATACCGACCGGCTGCAGATTTTCCACGACCTCAAGCAGATCAGCCC
>JALYJG010000098.1 GCA_030775365.1 Pseudomonadota bacterium | reverse complement strand
ACCGACGTCCTGACGGACGAGCAGAAGCAGCGCATGCTCGCGGCCATTCCGGCGGGCGCAATGGGCACGCCGCAAGATATCGCCGCCGCAGTCGCCTATCTCGCCAGCGAAGGTGCCCGCTACGTGACGGGCCAGACCTTGCATGTAAACGGCGGTATGGCGATGATATGAGGCGCGCCGGGGCAAAGGCCCCTGGTCCCGCTTTTCACGCCGTCGTTACACCGCTGATCGTTGCCTGCGCGCTCTTCATGGAGAATTTGGACGGGTCCATCATCGCCACGGCCCTGCCCACCATCGCGAAGTCCTTACATACAGATCCGCTGCACCTTAATCTTGCCATCACGTCCTACATGTTCAGCCTCGCGGTCTTCATTCCGCTCAGCGGCTGGATTGCGGACCGGTTCGGTGCCCGCACGGTATTCCGCTCGGCCATCATGGTGTTCTCGATCGGCTCGATTGCCTGTGGCATGTCGGACAACCTTTTGACACTTGTGTTATCGCGCATGCTGCAAGGTATGGGCGGCGCTATGATGACGCCTGTCGGACGGCTGGTTCTTCTTCGCGTCGTCCCGAAATCCAAGCTTGTGAATGCCATGGCGTGGGTGACGGTGCCTGCCCTCATCGGCCCGGTGCTTGGGCCGCCGGCCGGCGGGCTGATCGTGTCCTACGCCTCCTGGCGCTGGATTTTTTTCGTCAACCTTCCGATCGGCGTTCTCGGCCTGATCCTGGCGACGCTTTTTATCGACAACACGCGCGAAGAAAAGCCGGACCCTCTCGATCTTAAAGGGTTTCTTCTTATAGGTTTTGGCCTAGCGGGGCTGATGTTCGGTTTTGAGACGGCCGGCCGTCATCTTTTGCCCAATGAGGTCGTAGGCGCGACCCTGACCATCGGCGTCGCCTGTCTTCTGCTTTATGCGCGGCATATCCGTGCCGTCAGCCACCCTATCATGGATTTTACCGTCCTGAAGTACCGCACGTTCCGGGCCTCGTTGACCGGCGGCTCGCTGACCAGGATCGGCATTGGCGCACTGCCCTTTCTCCTGCCACTGATGCTGCAATACGGCTTCGGGCTGTCGCCGCTGAATTCTGGACTTCTAACGGTCTCAAGCGCGGCGGGCGCTATGTTGATGAAAATTTTAGCCACCCCTGTTATCCGGCGGTTCGGCTTTCGCCGCGTTCTAATCGGCATTTCGCTGGGCAACACCACGCTGCTGGGTGGCTGCGCCCTATTCTCGCCTCATACACCTCACCTGGCAATCTTCACCTTTCTCATGGCCGGCGGATTCTTTCGCGCGCTCCAGTTCACAGCACTCAACACGATCGCTTTTGCGGAGATTCCGCCCGCCCTACTAACCCGCGCCAACACGTTTTACAACATGATGCAGCAGCTATTTCTCAGTCTCGGAGTTGCCGTGGGCGCCTGCCTTCTCAATCTGACGCTTTACTGGCACCACCACGATGCTCTGCGCGCCGATGACTTCGGGCCAACTTTTATCATCCTGGCCGTGCTTTCCTTTTTCTCGGCCTTCGCTTTTTTTCCCCTGCCACCGACGGCGGGGGAAGAAATGAGCGGTCATCGCACCCAGGGGCCAGCCATACTGACCAAGGAACCGCTCTGATGCGGTTTGATTTTCCCTGCTGCACCGTTATAGTTGTATGTGCAATCGCTTGTCAGGGTAGGCTATGAACAAAACCTCGATGATCATGTCAGCGGTGATGCTGCTGGCGTTTGTCGTGTGGATGATGCCGGGGATTTTTGCCGCAAACCGGGGCAACGTTCTGCGCAACATTGCGCTGTGGCTTCTGGTTTTCACGGCTTTGGGCCTCGTCTATCAAAACTTTGGGCCGGCTTCGCACCATCCCTTGTTCAACCTCCCGCCCTCGCTGGCTGTGAGCGGTACCAAGCCGGGGGCGCACGAAGAGGGCAACGACGCGAAAGGCGCCGCGGGGACGAAGGACGACAAACCGGAAGATGGTCATGGCTTTACCCCGCCGGCGGAGTAAGAGCGCTGCTTATTCATCTCATTATTCCTGACGCGGCTGTGCATACCGCAGTGACCGAAGCGCTCAAGCTGGCGCAGCTCGGTGAGCCCGCGTTCGGCGAGGAGTTGGCAGCCGCCCTCAATTCCGTTGAGCCCATTCTGGTGATCGTTGACGAAAGTGCCGCCGACAAAAGGATCTTGAAGACTCTTCAGCCCCGGATAACCGATGACCCCCGGAAGTATGTTTTTATCCTTGGCGACGGGGACGGCGCCGGCAAAGACTACGCTTGGATCGAATCCTTCTCCAAGCCCGTGCGGCTTGGGCATCTGCTCACGCGTTTATCTTTTCACTTGCGGGAGAGATCGCATCTGCGCAACGACGCCATAGGCTTTGGCCCGTATCGCTTCGAACCGCACAAACGCGAGATTGCGCGGCAGGATAACGGCGCGATTATCCGTCTGACCGAGAAGGAGACGGCTCTGCTTGACTACCTGGCCCAGAGCGCGGCGCCCGTGGCTCGCGAAGAATTGTTGGCCGCCGTCTGGGGCCATGGCCGGCACATCGACACGCACACGCTTGAGACCCACATTTACCAGCTCCGTCGAAAACTGGATCCGGACGGAAAAGGGGTGAATTATCTTCTGAACCAGGCGGGGTCGTATGCTCTAGTCAATCCCGGTGATAAGGATGGCCAGCGCTGATTTGCTGGCAACGGTAGAGCTGTTCTAAAAGCATAACCCGGACAAGCCGGTGGGGCCACGTCAGTTTTCCGAAGCCCAGCACAAAGTCGGCCCTTGCGCGCACCGCCTCCGTTACACCGTCGGCACCTCCGATAACGAATATTATTTCTGGCACGCCGCGCTCACGCCACGCCGTGAGGTGGGCCGAAAAATCCCGACTGGTGAGATCGCGGCCGCGCTCGTCAAGAACGACGAGATAAGCCTTGGCCGGCACGTTTTCTAAAAGTCGATCGGCCTCAATTTTCTGCGTCTCGGCCGGGGGCAAATTTTTAGGCGCTGCCAGTTCCTTCAGGATGACACTGCCCTTCAGGCGCTTTAGGTATTCGGCGCTCCAGGCCGCCTCGGCATCCCTGGCCTTGCCAATGGCAAGAACAGTAATCTTCACTCGTCGCCAGTGGCCAAAAGTTTCGAGCCCCCGGCGCCGCGCGAGCGGTCCCAGATCGTCTCAAGATCATAATACTGGCGGACTTCGGGACGGAATAGATGAACGATAACATCGCCCGCGTCGACCAGCACCCAATCGCCTTCGGACATGCCTTCGATGCGGACGTTCTTGAGACCACGTTTTAGGCAAGCCTCCCTGAGATAGCCCGCCATAGCGGCCACCTGGCGCCCGCTCCGGCCCGAGGCAATGATGAGATAATCGGCAATCGGCGAGCGCCCAGCGAGGTCAAAGGTCACAATATCTTCGCCCTGCCGATCGTCGAGTATCTTCAAGATCTCGTCGCGCAAGGCTTCCGGCTCCCCTGCCGGCCGCTTGGGACGGGCTAGCTTTGCCGCTCCCTGCTTCTTGGCGGGGCTCAGCTTCTTTTTAACGGCGGCCTTTTTGGGCACGGCTCTTTTGGCGGTGCTATCCCCGCCTTTTTTCTTGGGCGTCGCCTTTTTCACAGCGGAGCGCGTCAGGGGTTTTTTCGACTTTGCCACCGTTACCAGTCCTTTCCACTCATCGTTGCAGCCGTCGGCGAATTTCAGTCGCCGAAAGCTTATTATATCTGTTCTGCAAGACCATCCAGGCCGGGGGCCGCAGGCTGGCCAGACTACCGGCGCGCCTGGCAGGCAGCCAAGCTGCCTCGAAGCGCTGGGCGGCCTTGCTGGCCTTTCGGCCGGCAGCATAAGTGGGCCGCCTTAGAACAGCAATCGGCATGAGACGGAAAATCTCCGTCCAACGGTTCCATGCCGTTATCTGTTGCAGATTATCCGCGCCCATAAGCCAGACAAAGCGGGTCCGCGGAAAACGTTGCCGCAAGACCCGGAGCGTGTCGGCGGTATACCGCGTCCTGAGCTCGGCTTCGAGGGCGGTGACGACGATTTTCGGATGGCGGGCAATAGTCGCGGCCATAGCGCAGCGACTCTTCAAGGAAGCCATGCCTTTAGCGGACTTGAGCGGGTTTTGCGGGCTGACGAGCCACCAGACCTGGTCGAGGCGCAACTGCTTGATGGCATAAAGGCTGATAAAGCGATGCCCGTCATGCGCTGGATTGAAAGAGCCACCGAGCAGACCGATGCGCCGTCCCGCCAGGGAAGGCCCTGAGCGCAGGCGATGATCAGGCATGACCTATTTTAGCCGAGGCCGCTTTGAATATTTCTGTCCACTTCTCAACAGGCAACTGTCCGTAAGGCCCCTCGGCGGAGCGCCAATATTTGAGAATTTGCGGAAACTGGTTTACATCACCGGCGGCCGTTCGCATGATATGCTTGTCCGGCGGCAAAAGCCGGATGCCGTCAAGCTTGGTGCTGGCGCCGTGCGCTTCCTCAGCCGTAAGCATTTCCTGCATGACTGTCGCAAGGAGAAGCGGATCGTCACTGCCGAGACGTTTCTTAGCATCGGCACGGCGCGTCATCAGCGCGTCCATCGCGCGCGTTGCTGTGTCGGTCAGTTCGTTTTTTTCAGCCCGGGCAACATAAATGGCGCGGACGATGTGATTCAGTTCGGCCTGCCCGATTTCCGGCAGCCAGACAAGGACGCCCGCGCCCGTAATGCTAGCGCGCTCGAGCGTGATGCATTGTTCGCAAAAAGTGCAGGCGGTGACAAAAGGTTGCGGCGACCTTTCGTCGGGATTCGCAACCACGCGCTGATATTGCTTGGAATGAAAGCCACAAAAACGGCACGTATAATCGTCGCGCCGCAAAACTTTTTCGGTCTGTTTTTTTATGTTGGTTTGGGCTTTGGGAGCCCCAACCCCGGCGTCAGATGGTCGTCTGACGCCGGGTGATACAGGGAGGAAAGGCAATTGCTTAACCTAACTCTCTAGGTCGTTTTTACTGAACCTTGGTGAAGGCCGTGTAACCCGTGGCAGCGTTCGTCATGCCGAAGGTGTTGATAAGGGCGGTTGCCAAGCTCGGCAGGGCGATAAGGCCTGCGCCGACGCTCAGACGACCAACGCCTTGACCGACCGGGGTGTTGACGGGGTTTTCCGAGTGAGCCTTCAGCTTCAAAAGGCCCGAACCGCAGAAGCCAGCGCCACCGATGTAGAAGCAAGCTGCGATCAAATCGGGTACGGTTGCCAATTCGACGGTCTGGAGGTTCGTAACGTTAGCGGCCAAATCCGAAGCGGCGCCGGCCAGGGCCATGTGTGGCACAGGCAGAGCGGCGGCTACGGCGGCTGCCATCAAAAGACCCTTCAGAATGTCGTTCTTGAGTTTTTGCTTTGTCATCAGGTTTCTCCTAGGTGGGGTTGAGTGTGATTAAAGTTTTCTTTAATTGAATGCACGAGCCTAGTGCCCCCCTCTTAACAATCCAGGAAAAGACTGTAGAGACACCAAGATGTTCAGCCTATGCCTTTACGATGAAAACCACAAGCAAATAATTTTAGGGTTTTTTTATTAATTGGCCTGCAAAGCCAATTGTCATTGCAAAACATCCGGGACAGACCACCCCACCCAGATTTCTCGCACCACCACGGCGTTCTTAAGCGGCCGTCTTGGCGCTCATCTTACGGACCGCTTCTTCAAGTTCCTGCGGCGACACTTCCCGCACGCGCTGAGCCAATGTCCAGTTATTGCCAAAGCGATCCTGCAAATTACTGACGCGGTCACCCCAGAACATATCCTCGGGCGCGGATCGTTCGGTCAGTCCAGACTGCTTGGCCTTCTGAAAGGCCGCGTCGACATCATCGACAAAGAGGTAGAAATTCGAGCTCGTGGCTATGCAGCCCTTTTCGACATTGGCGTCCGACAGAAATACGCGTGAGGAGCCGATCTGCACACAGGCATGCAAGACTTTTCCGGATTGGGGGCAATTCATTCTGTAGAGTTCCTTGGCGCCCAGTGCCTTATCATAAAGATCAATAGCCTCGGCGGCGCCATTGACCATCAAGGTCGGCGTGACGCTTGTAAACCCTTCAGGAACTTTCGACATGAGATCACTCCAAAGCCAGTCGTATGACCATCCATAACATGTTTCAAAGCCACCGACCAGATGCCGGTCAGCCAGCAAATGCGTGGGTCGGGGGAGAGAGATCTGGATCGCCGCGCAAAGCTCGCTGACGCAGCCAATGATCGGCGAGAACACAAGCCATCATGCCCTCCCCTACCGGCACAGCGCGAATGCCGACACAAGGATCATGCCGCCCTTTTGTTGCGACTTCCGTCTCCCGACCGCGGACATCGACGGTTTTTTTCGCCTGCAGGATAGAGCTGGTCGGCTTCACCGCAAAGCGCACAACGATCTCTTGCCCCGTCGAAATGCCACCCAGAATGCCGCCAGCATGGTTTGAGAGGAATTCCGGCTTGCCGCGATCACCGGCTCTCATTTCATCCGCATTGGCCTCTCCGGTGAGCTCCGCCACCGCGAAACCGTCGCCAATCTCCACACCCTTGACTGCGTTGATCGACATCATCGCAGCCGCAAGGTCGCTATCGAGTTTGTTGTAAACTGGATCGCCAAGCCCGGGCGGAACGCCTGCAGCGATCAGTTCAATGATGGCTCCCACGGAAGAGCCCTGCTTGCGAATATTATCGAGATAGGGCTCCCACTCTTTGGCGGCCACAGTGTCGGGACAAAAGAACGGATTGTTGTCAGTCTCCGCCCAATCGCAGCGGGCGCGATCGATCGTCCGGGCGCCTAGGCGAATGAGGCCGCCCTTGATTTGCACGGAAGGGCCAAGAATTTTTCGCGCTACGGCGCCGGCCGCAACGCGGCATGCGGTTTCCCGCGCGGATGCCCGCCCGCTACCGCGCGGATCGCGCACGCCATATTTCATCCAATACGTGTAATCGGCATGGCCCGGGCGGAACTTGTCCTTGATGTCGTCATAGTCTTTCGACCGTGCGTCATTGTTCTGAATGATCATGCTGATCGGCGCGCCCGTCGTAATTCCCTCGAAAGTCCCAGACAGAATTTTGACCTGATCGGTCTCCTGACGCTGCGTCGTGAATTTCGACTGCCCAGGCTTGCGGCGGTCGAGCCAAGGCTGCACGTCAGCTTCGTTCAACGGAATGAGGGGCGGACACCCGTCAATAACGACCCCGATCGCCAGGCCGTGGCTTTCGCCCCAGGTCGTAAAGCGAAAAAGGGTGCCAAAACTATTGGATGCCATAAGCCCTTATCCACCGCTAATGTTATCTTTAATGCCGTTCAAAAGTTCCGCCAGCTGTTGAATCTCGTCGACGGCTATCATGCCCACCGTGTGATAACCCGCGTCAACGTGCAGGATCTCTCCGGTGACGCCTGTTCCAAGATCGCTGAGCAGATAAAGGCCCGCATTCCCGACCTCAAGCGTTGTGACGTTCCGCTTAAGGGGAGCGTTGATTTCGTTCCAGCGAAGAATGTGGCGGAAATCACCGATACCGGATGCTGCTAGCGTCTTGATAGGGCCGGCAGAGATGCCATTGACCCGAATGTTCTTGCTGCCGACATCGACCGCAAGATAGCGCACACTGGCTTCGAGAGCGGCTTTGGCCACCCCCATGA
>JALYJG010000097.1 GCA_030775365.1 Pseudomonadota bacterium | reverse complement strand
TTATGGGGCTGATATCAGAGCCCAGTTTCGGCATCATCCGTCATGAGGCTGGCATTGCCGCCAGCCGCCGTCACATTGTCCGAAGTTACGCGCTCATGCGCAAAACGGAACAAGTAATGCGGCCCTCCGGCCTTGGGGCCGGTCCCTGAAAGTCCCTCGCCGCCGAAAGGCTGCACACCCACGATGGCGCCGATCATTGAGCGATTGACGTAGAAATTGCCGACAGCGAGCTTGCGTTCAACATGACGCACGACGCGATCAATGCGGCTATGAAGTCCCCCTGTCAGTCCGAAACCGGTTCTGTTGATGCTTTCAATAACATCGTCAAGATGCTGCGGCTTGTAGCGGATGACATGCAAGATCGGGCCGAAGACCTCGCCTTCGAGCCAAGCGATCGATGGGATCTCCCAGGCCTGCGGCGCCACAAAGGAACCGACGGCACATTCGCCCGACAATGGCGTCGTGAAAATCTCTTTGGCTTCGCTCTGCAGGCGTTCAACATGTTGAAGCAGGGATTTTTTCGCGTCATCATCGATGACCGGCCCGACATCGGTTTCCAGCTGCAAGGGATCCCCCACCCGCAGCTCGCGCATGGCCCCAGCCAGCATCTTTAAAATCCTGTCTGCCGTCGGCTCGGGCAGAAATAAAACACGCAAGGCCGAGCAACGTTGACCGGCCGAGCGAAAAGCGCTCGTCAGTACATCGTCAACAACCTGCTCCGGCAGGGCCGAGCTATCGACGATCATGGCATTCTGGCCGCCAGTCTCCGCTATTAGCGGCACAATAGGCCCCGATTTGGCGGCCAGCGCTCGGTTGATGCTATGTGCTGTGGCGGTAGACCCTGTCACCGCGACGCCGGCCAGAGAAAGCTGCTCGACCATAAGAGCACCGATACGACCGCCGCCGATAACGAGATGGAAAACCCCATTCGGGAAGCCGGCTTCAGCGATCAGACGCGCGACATGAACCGCAATCCGGCGCGTTTGCGATGCCGGCTTGGCCATCACGGCATTGCCGGCCGCCAGCGCGGCCGTTATCTGCCCCAGGAAGATTGCCAACGGAAAATTCCATGGGCTTATGCAAAGAAAGACGCCGCGCCCTGTGAAGCGTAACTCATTTCGCTCGCCGACAGGCCCCGGCAAGGGGAGCGCCTCAAAGTCGATGCGGGCGCGCATCGCATAATAGCGGCAGAAATCGACAGCTTCGCGGATCTCGGCAAGTGCGTCAGGAAGCGTCTTGCCACCTTCCCGCACGAGCAAGGCGAAGAGCTCTGTATGATCCCGCTCCAGAAGCCCCCCCAGCTTTTCAAGACAAGTGGCGCGGCCGTCGGGCGCCGATCGAGACCATTCCCGGGCTGCATTTTGCGCAATCTCGAAGCTCCCAGCGATCGAACCTTCCGGCGTTTCGGTCGGCGGGGCAGGGAACGGGGTTTTGCCAAGTTTGTCGAGCAAAGGGTTTGCTATAAAGGGGTCGCTCAAATCGAGCCCGGCCGAGTTGGCGCGGCCGGGACGATATAAGTCCGGCGGGCGGCGCAAGGTCGGATGACGCAGCGTGACCTTGCTGGCCAATTGCTCCACAGGATCTTCCGTGAGTTCGGCCACGGAAACCGTGCGGTCGAGCAAACGGTGAACGAAGGAACTGTTAGCTCCGTTTTCGAGAATGCGCCGCACGAGATAACCCAGCAGCACGTCATGATCGCCGACAGGCGCATATACGCCGTAGCTCAAACCGTCCTGCTGCATGAAACGATAAAGATCGTCGTTCATGCCGTGCAGCTTCTGAAACTCGATTTGCCTTGGATCCTTCGCCATCTCGAGAATTTGCGCCGCGGTCATGGCGTTATGCGTGCCAAAGATGGGCAGAACTCCATCGCCAGCCTCGAGCAGGCGTTTGGCGCAAGCGAGGTAGGAAACATCCGTGCCCGGCTTCCGCGTGAACACAGGAAAATCGCTCCAGCCCCGCTCTTGCGCGCGCTTGATCTCGCTGTCCCAATAGGCTCCTTTGACGAGCCTTATATGGATCTTGCGCGCATGCGCGCGGCCGAGCGCGATCAGATAATCGATCACAGCCGGCGCACGCTTCTGATAGGCCTGCACGGCAAAACCGAGCCCTTGCCACGTGCCGAGTTTCGCCCTGTTCAAAAGCTCATCAGCGACTTCAAGCGACAGTTGCAGCCGGTCCGCTTCTTCGGCATCGATTGTGACCGGAATATCGTGGCTTGCGGCTCGCTCGCACAAAGACGCAAGGCGCGGCACCAATTCATTCATCACGCGCGAGCGCTGCGTCATTTCGTAGCGCGGATGGAGCGCCGAAAGTTTGATTGAAATACCCGAGGGCCGCTCGAATTTATGGCGCGCTTGAAAAGCGCCGATGGCATCGATCGCCTGTTCGTACGCTTCGGCGTAGCGGGCCGCGTCCTCTGCCGTACGGGCCCCCTCTCCCAGCATGTCAAAAGAGAATCGCGCGCCCGTTTCCATCTTTGTGCGGGACCGTTCGAGGGCATTGCCAATCGTCTCGCCGGTCACAAACTGATCGGCCAACCATTGCATGGCAGCTCGGATTGCCTCACGGATCGCCGGCTGACCAAGCCTAGAAATCAGATTGCCCAGCGCCGCTCCCGGACTGCGCTGATCCGGTTTCTCGAGGCCGATGACCTTGCCCGTAATGGACAAGGCCCACCCGGCGATATTCATGGCCCACGGCGCCTGCGTGCCAAGCGCATCGTTCCAATGCGTCTCGCTAAGCTTGTCCCTAATGAGCGCATCCGCGGTGGCACGATCGGGAATACGCAGCAAGGCCTCGGCCAGGCACATAAGAGCGAGCCCCTCATTGCTCGTGAGCCCAAAGCGGGACAAAAGATCGTTGACGCTTGCTTGTGGCTTATGCGTGCGCCGGATGGCCTCGATCCAGTGCGCGGCGCGCGCCTTGGCCTGCATACGCTGCGGCGCCGTCAGCTGGGCGGCGGGGAACAGCCCAGCCAAGCAATCTTCCTCGCCCGCCTGGTAGAGGGATGCGATGTCCTTGAGGTAGTTACCGGAATCGGTGAATTTGGACATTCAAGAAACCTAGGTGTCGCGCACGGAAAGGACAAGGGGGTGGGCAATATCATCGGCGAGCTTCGCATAATAAGCCGCCAGACGCTGTCGGGCGAGCGGCAGATCACCCGGCACCGGTGTCAGACGGCGATTTAGCGGATTCGCAAACACGTTTCGGGCCAGGAAGTGTCCTGTCAAATCCAGACCGCGCATGATATCTTCAGCATTCCAAGCACCGCCCAGCAGGAATTTCGGCAGCGGAAAGAGCTTTTCGTGATACGGCGCGCCGGCCTTCAAGGACACCGCCCGCCCGGTGCGCGGGCTGACATAGGCCAGATTTTCGGCCGTTCCACTCGCGGCACACTGGCTGAGATCCAACCCATAGCCGAGCGCGCTCAATAAGCCCAACTCCCATTTGACATAGGACGGGCCCCACAAATCCACATCGCGCAAGGCCAGGAGAGCCACAAGCGCGGCGTAAACGCCTGCCATGGACTGGCGCTCAGGCAGGCTGGCCTCGGTCACGGCACAGGCGCTGGCGATAATCGTCAGCACTTCATGATTATCCAGCCAGCCAGCGGCGTGCGCCGCGAGCAAATCGCAGCTCAAATAGCCGAGATGGTCTTCAAGCTTGGCCCGCCACCGCGCCTTGATGCGGTTGCCGGGCTGCAGCAACGCTTGCGCCGTCCGCCCCTGCCCGCCGGCCACCAATCCGGCATGCCGTCCCTGCCCTTCGGTCAAGAGCATAACAACAGCCGCATACTCGCCGTGCGGCCGTGCCGAAAGTACTATCGCATCGTCGATCCATTCCATCGCACGAGGATAGCCGCTTTGCAGGATTCAGAAAACCGGTAGATTTGAAAGCACAGATAAGTGACAGCATGGGCGTAAGTGTGGTATGACCCCGGGGCAGCTGGCTTCGCGCCTTGCCCTATCAACGTTTTCGATTTTCTCATGGAGTTTCCGATGCCACGTCTCCGGTTCCGTCTTTTGAACGCCGCGGCTTTCGTAGCCGTTCTAGCCCTGGCACATTTAAGCTACGCCGCCGACACGATGCCGGCACAAGCGGCTGGTGCAACCGTTCCGGCGCCGTTACCCCAGCCGGCCACACCGGGCGCCTATCAACTCGACCCGAACCACGCGAGCATCACGTTCAAAATCAGCCATCTCGGCTTTTCGCGCTACACCGGGCGCTTTGACAAAATGGAAGGCACGTTGAACTTTGACGCCAACGCGCCCGAGAAAAGCGCTCTCGATGTCACCATTTACCCCAACAGCGTAGACACGAACAACGTCAAGCTTGAAGAAGAGCTGCGCGGCGACAAGTTCTTTGACGTCATCAAGTGGCCGCGGGCCACGTTTCAATCGACCAAAATTGAACGCACCGGCCCAACGACGGGCAAAGTCACAGGGGATTTGACTTTCATGGGCGCTACCCACCCCGTGACGCTCGATGTCACGATGATCGGCAGTGGCGTGCACCCGATGACGAAGAAGGCGGCCGTCGGTTTTAGCGCCACCGGCACCATTCACCGCTCCGATTTCGGTCTCACAAATCTCCTGCCGATGGTGGGAGACGATGTGACGCTCGAGATCGAGGCGGAATTCGACCAGGCTGGCTAAAGCCCGTCTGCGTCCGATGATCACGTCCTTCGCCTTCGAGGGATCCCTGCTGAAACGGCAGGGTCCTTTGGACGGGGCTTTTGCCGGGCCCCCGGTGTGGGTGGACCTTCTTAATCCCGACATGGGCGAGATCCAAAAGGTCGACACGGCCTTCGGGCTCGATCTGCCGACGCTCGAAGAGATGCGCGAAATCGAGACGTCGAGCCGCCTTTACGAAGAAGGCGGCACGTTTTACATGACAGTGGTCTATGTTGCGGACTCCCTTGGCGATCAGCCGGACGCCGTGCCGCTGACCTTCGTGCTCAAGGAGGGTTTGCTCCTCACGATCCGCTATAGGGAGATGCGCATCATTAAGCACCTCACCGAAAAGGCTGAAAGCAAAGGTCTGTCCGGCTCGAAGACGAATTCAGCCCTTATGGCACTTATCCTGGAAAGTATTGTCGATTTGAGTGCGGACGCGCTTGAGAAGAACCACATGACGATCGAAACGCAGAGGCGAAAAGTCTTCGACGACAAAGAAGGGGCTAAGGATTACAAACAATTCTTGCGTCAAATAGCCAAAATTGACGAGCTGAACTCCATGATGCGCGAAAGCCTCGTCAGTCTTAGCCGCCTGCACAGCTTTCTGTTGCCCGCTTTCAGAGCGATGAAGGCGGACGACGAGGCTGCGGCCAAACTTCACACCCTCACGGCGGATGTTCATTCGTTACTCGACCACGCCGCCTTTATCTCAAACAAAACCTCATTCCTTCTGGATGCGACGCTCGGCCTCGTTAACATTGAGCAAAACGCCATTATTAAGATTTTTTCCGTCGCTGCCGTTATTTTTCTTCCGCCAACGCTCGTCGCCAGCATCTACGGCATGAATTTCAAGATTATACCCGAATTGAGCTGGACAATGGGCTATCCGTTTGCGCTTGTTCTCATGATCTTGTCCGCCGTTTTGCCTTATGTTTATTTCAAGCGCCGCGGTTGGCTGTGATCGGGTTGTACCAAATTTGTGGGCCATGTTATATTCGAGGCCTGTGCCGGAGGCCCCATGATGTCGCCCAATGAGCCCATCTCTATCTCGTATGATCCAGTTGCGAAGGCGCTGCACTGGCTCATAGCGTTTGGGATTATCGGCCTGCTCGCCGTCGGCTGGACTATGACCAGCCTGCCCAAGGGCTCGGCGACGCAGTTCACGCTTTTTCAGCTGCATAAGTCGGTCGGCATCACGGTCATGCTTTTGGCCCTCTTCCGCTTAGGCTGGCGTCTCAGGCACCGTCCCCCGCCACTGCCAGACCATATGCCCGCTTGGGAGAAAGGGGCAGCGCATGGTGGTCATGTTTTGCTCTACATCCTTATGATCGGCATGCCTTTTATCGGCTGGATTATTGTTTCCGCATCGCCTTTGAACCTGCCGACCATCCTCTATGGCGTCATTCCGTGGCCGCATTTGCCGATTTTAGCTGAGCTTCCGAACAAGAAGGAGATCGGGCATTTGGCGGCCGATGCGCATAGTTTTCTGGCCTGGGTCATTGCGCTCGTCGTCGCTGGTCACGCGGGTGTCGCGTTCAAACATCATCTGTTCGACAGGGACAATGTTCTGACCCGCATGATGCCAAGCGCTCTTACAAATTTTCTCGAGCGCTTCCGGTGGCCATGGTCATGATGCGCCGGCTCGGAATTCCGCTGCTGGTTGCGCCGCTGCTTTGCGCTCTGGCGGCATCACCAGCCAATGCCAAAGAATGGGCGCCCGATTATGACCACAGCTTTCTCGGCTTTACGGGCACCCAAGGCGAGACGAAATTCGAGGGCCACTTCAAGAAATTTGAGGTCCATATCGATTTTGACACAGACAAGCCGGAAACAGGCAAGATCGCAGCCAAAATTGCTATCGCGAGCGTTACCGCGGGCAGCGACGAGCGGGATAGCGCCTTGCCGGCACCTGAATGGTTTGACGCCGCTCAGTTCCCCGAGGCGCAATTCCTGTCGACCGACATTAAGGCAGCAGCCTGCGGCCAAGCCACGCCACCGGGTTTAACGAATGTCACGTGCTACAAAGCGGCCGGCACGCTCACGGTTAAAGGCATCAGCAAACCGATCACACTGGATTTTCTTTTGGGTAAAGAGGGCGATCATATGCGGGCGCAAGCCAAGGCCAAGCTCCTGCGCACGGATTTCGGCGTCGGCTTGGGTCCCTGGGCCGATGAAACTTATGTTAAGCGCGCCGTTGACCTGACAATTGATATTGTCGCCCGCCAAGCGTCGTGACGTTCCCGGACTTCGGCGGGATATTCTGGTTGTGTTCCCCCGCTCCGATCACCCGGCCGGAGACGTCCTTCCATACGGCGAACAGGTCTTCCGCCAAAACGTCCCGCCAGCTGGCGAGATGGTTGCGGCTATAATCGAGGGCGGCCGCTCGCATCTCATCCCGCCGTTCTGGGGCTGCGGCAAAGGAACTCAACGCCTCGGCCCAATTATCTTCGCCGCTTCGGACCGTCCGCATCGCCGGCGTATGGTCGAAGAGCTCGGCGACGCCGCTCTGCTTGGAAACCAAAACCGGGCAGCCCGAGGCCATGGCTTCGACCCCCGCCATGCTGCGTATTTCAACTTCTGAGGAGAGGGCAAGGCAATCCACGCTGGCGTATAGCTTGGCTAGATCCCCAGGCGGCACGAAGCCTGGCAGGCTCACATGGTCGCCAAGGCGGTTTTTGACCTCCTCCGTCGCAGGGCCAAGGCCGGCGGCCACCAGATGCAAGGGCACGCCGCGCCCGATAACCCGCTCCATGGCCGAGGCAAGCGTATGGATATTCTTGCCAACGTCGATGCGGCCGACGAATAAAACCACGATGCGGTCCGCCGGAATGCGATACGCCGCTTTTACCCCGCCTCGGTCGGCGCGGTGCGGACCGAAGACGGCCTTGTCGACGCCCAGCCGCAGATGATGCACATTTTTTGCACCCAGTAAGTGTTCGGCCAGCACATGGTCTTCCGAACGCGTTACAAGGGCGGTTC
>JALYJG010000096.1 GCA_030775365.1 Pseudomonadota bacterium | reverse complement strand
GGGCAATGCGGGGAGTGCCTGCTGCTCGCGGATAGCCGCCTCTCGTTTTAAGACCTCGCTAGCAAGATGCATGTAAGCCTGCGAGCCTGAGCATTTCAAATCGTAAAGCAGAACCGGTTTTCCATGCGATGGCGCCTCTGATATGCGCACGTTACGCGGGATCACGGTTTCGTAAACTTTGTCGCCGAAATAAGCCCGCACATCACTCGCTACGGCGTCCGACAGACTGTTCCTCTTGTCGAACATCGTCAGAACGACACCCTGTATCTCGAGGTCTGGATTGAACCGCGCCCGGATGGCCTCAATGGTTTGCAGCAGGCTCGTCATGCCCTCAAGTGCATAGAACTCCACCTGCAGCGGAACGAGAATCGCATGCGCGGCGACGAGAGCATTGAGAGTGATGAGGTTGAGGGATGGCGGACAATCGATGAGCATCACATCATAGTCGTTGGCACTTCGAGCGAGCGCTTCCTTCATGCGAAATTCGCGGCGCTCG
This sequence comes from Pseudomonadota bacterium, assembly GCA_030775365.1. GTDB lineage: Bacteria > Pseudomonadota > Alphaproteobacteria > UBA9219 > UBA9219 > JALYJG01. The sequence goes on along the minus strand of JALYJG010000096.1, from coordinate 7,209 downwards.
GTATTGACGAGTTGAATCTCTGCCCCGGCCAGATCGGCCGAGGAAGTTATGATCGAAAGGTTAGGAATGAGTGTGGGCCGTGCGACGTCCTCGACCGCCAGCCCATCAAACATTAAATCGTAGCAGCCGGCGCCGCGCGAGGCGCGCGGCAGACCAAGGCCGGTGGACGCATTGCCTTGAGGGTCGGCGTCGACGATAAGCACCCGCTTGTCGACTGCAGCCATGGCGGTTGCCAGATTGACGGCTGTCGTCGTTTTGCCTACCCCGCCCTTTTGGTTCACGATAGCTATTACGCGGCAAGAATTTGTGCAGGCATCCGGGCTTTCAGGCCCTATTGCGCTTATGGGGTTTTCGCGGTGCGGCATTTTTATATTGGAGATCCCTGATAATCAGCACATTTCCGGAAGGATCGCTCAGGCTTACATGCCTTTGATGCGTAAATCTCCACCATTGGGAAGATTCTGTCAATTCGGCGTCAAGTTTTTGCCCCTTCAGAAAAAGGCAGATCGTCTCTTTTTTTGTGAGCCGTTGAGCCAGCTTAAGCAATTCTGGCAGCGGTTTGAGAGCTCTTGCCGTAATGACATCAAATTTGGGTTCGGTGATATTTTCAATTCGTTCCTGCAAAACGCGGGCTGTGAGGCCTAGATCCTCGATAACCTTCCGCAGAAAATCAGCTTTTTTCCCAGTGCTTTCTATTAGGACGACGCCGCGCGCTCCCAGAATCGATAATACAAGCCCCGGAAAGCCGGCACCTGACCCCAGATCGGCGATGTTTGCGGCCTTTTCGGGAATGAAGCGCAACAATTGAGCGCTGTCCATAAAGTGGCGCCGCCAGAGAGTATCGAGCGTGCTTGTGGCGACGAGGTTAAATTTTTCATTCCAGTCACACAGCAAAAAAGCGTATTGTTCCAGTAGCTTAGCCGTTTCATATGAAACCGGAAACTGCGCAAGAAAAGCTACCTTGTCCTCGTTCTGAATCTCAAGCAATGCGCTGATCCCCCCCGCTATCTTCGCGCTTAACATGCCTCAGAAGGGCGATCAGTGCGGCCGGCGTCATGCCTGGAATTCTGGCGGCAGCCCCCAGTGTTTCAGGGCGTATCTGGCGAAGCTTCTGACGAATCTCTGCTGACAAACTGCCAATAGCGTCGATATCGAGAGTTGGAGGTAGGCGATAGTTTTCCTCACGACGAAATGCCCGAATGTCACTGTCCTGGCGCTCTATATAGCCGGCATACTTACCGTCTATCTCGAGCTGCTCACTGATCGATGTCGGGATGGTCGCGAGTTCCGGCCAGACAGGCACAAGCCTTTCAAGCCCGATATCCGGATAGGCCATCAAATCGAGAGCCGATCGCCAATGCCCGTCCGAGTTAATCTTTATGCCATAGGCTGCGAGCCTGTTCGGCGTAGATCGAAGGCTGCCCGCAAGGTTCCGGGCCGCATTCAGGGCCTGCATCTTAACTTCGAATGCCTTCCGCCGCTCAGCGCGCACAGATCCTATACGCAGGCCTTCAGGCGTCAATCTCTGGTCAGCGTTATCTGCCCGCAGCGTGAGCCGGTACTCGGCCCGTGATGTAAACATTCTGTAAGGCTCTGCTGTCCCGCGCGTGATCAGATCGTCGATCATGACTCCGATATAGGCTTGCGAGCGATCAAGCGTGAAGGGTTTAGACCCACCGGCCAGCAAAGCCGCATTGATTCCAGCCATAAGGCCCTGAGCCGCGGCTTCCTCATAACCGGTCGTACCATTGAGCTGTCCCGCGAAAAATAGCCCGGCAACGCGCTTTGTTTCGAGCGTCGAGCGCAGTTCCCGTGGATCACAATAGTCATATTCAATCGCATAGCCCGGCCGAAGGATTTCGGCCATCTCGAGCCCCGGTATTGAGGCGATGATAGCGGCTTGAACCTCCCGGGGCAGCGAGGTTGAAATTCCGTTGGGATAGACTGTGTCGTCGTCGAGGCCTTCAGGCTCTAAGAAAATCTGATGCCGTTCCTTATCCGCGAAACGGACTATTTTGTCCTCAATTGAGGGGCAATACCGGGGCCCAGTGCTCTCAATTTGACCGGAATACATGGGCGAAAGATGGATGTTCGACCGAATAATATCGTGCGTTTTCCGGGTGGTATGCGTGATGCCACAGGCAATCTGGGGCGTTGCGATCGAGGTCGTGAGGCTGGAGAACGGGACCGGCTTCTCGTCGCCGGGCTGCATTTCTAGGCTAGCCCAATCGATCGTTTTACCATTCAGACGTGCTGGGGTGCCGGTTTTGAGCCGTCCCATTCTGAAGCCGAGCCTTTTGAGCGTTTTTGCTAAGCCAATCGATGGGGTTTCATCGACGCGACCGGCGGGCCTTGTTTCGGTGCCTATATGCATAAGCCCTTGCAGAAACGTCCCTGTCGTTATAACGGCAGCACGCGCCTCAATAACCTCGCCCCCTTCGGTCCGAATGCCGGAAATGGCGCCATCTTCTGCCAAAGCTAGATCCTCGACGGCGAGGGCCCGAATCGTCAAATTGGGCTCCTGACGGAGAATCTTCTGCATGGCCTGGCGATAGAGCTTGCGATCGGCTTGAGCTCGGGGGCCCCGTACCGCCGGTCCTTTGCTTCTATTGAGTAGGCGGAACTGAATGCCTGCAGCGTCGGCCACACGCCCCATGACACCGTCAAAAGCGTCGATTTCTCGGACGAGATGACCTTTGCCAAGCCCCCCTATAGCCGGATTGCAGGACATCTCGCCGATCGTTTCAATCTTATGGGTGGCGAGCAGGGTGCGGGCTCCCAGGCGCGCCGAAGCCGCTGCCGCTTCGCAGCCGGCATGGCCGCCCCCAACAATAATTACATCATAATCACGCATGTGCTCACAGTAACGAAATAAACGATCCGAATCAAACCTTTGCGGAGGTCTGGATCGATAGTGCTTTTTTAACGATGTCGAGAGGAATAGATGCTATAATTATGTTGCCGAACCCCTTTAATAATGGCGGTTATACGCCATTTCCGGGTTCCATATGAAACCCGCAATATTGTTGCTGCGGGCATCATGGCAGAGGGTGGAGAATGGACGAAATCGTTCATATCGAGGACCTCCGCAAGCATCTCGAGCTTGCTAAGGATCGTCTTTCACAAGAGAAATCGGACATCCTTGAGCTGCACGATTTACCCGACGATTTTAAGCGCGAGGAATACGCCTTCGCTTACGTGCGCGCCGAGCGGCTTGGCCTCCGGGCCATCAATCGCCGACTGACCGATCTCGCCTGGCTACCCATGCAGCTTGACCCGCGCACTGAAGTTCTTTCGGAGAGCCGAGTATCCATGAAACGGTGGCTGACGTCCCCGCTCGCAATGAAGCCCAGCGCAGAGCAATTCGGCAATGACTTCATTCACTCCCTAACGCGTTGCGCGGTACTGCATGGCGGCCAGACCCCGGCCTTCTTCAAGCTCAGCAAGCGCATTTCCAATTTGTTTCGTGAATTGTCCTGCCTGATCGGCTTGATCTACTACTGCACCTGGCTTGCTGAAAACGGTATCGAGGGAATTACTTTGAGCGATCCAGACAATCTCGGCCATACGGCCGAAGAAATAGCGGCGCTGATTCAGTCGCCCGAAATCTATCGGCATATAAGGGCGCGCGAGCAGAATGATGAGAAGAAGAAAATATCTCCAAGTAAAGAAGAAAAGGGACGCAGCGTAAAAACCAGAAAGCCTCGGCCCGTTCTGCGGGTTATCGAGAACGAAAATTTTCTCGATCGCTTTTCCCCGGATCCCCTGCCTGTCTAGCCTTGGTAATCTCAAACTAGGCAATCTCAAAATGGAATTCCGCGAGGACGTCATCTCGTAGCGCGCTTCATAAGCGGGTTGCTGCGCTGAGCGGGGCGACGTGAAGACAGTCACCGGGGCCATTCCGAAATGCAGCCAGCGAGTGGTGCCCGGCGGGGCTTTCACTTTGCCGTTCGCCGGGAGATGCTTCCTATAAAATCGCGCAGGATTATGAAGCGGGTTCGCAAATTATGCTTAGCGTCTCGAGCCGAACGAATTCAGATCCCTTTTTTTCGTTCCGGTCTTATTGCCTATGCGTCATGTTTTTGAAACGAGCGCATCTGCCCCCTTTTAGACGCCGGACGGAGCTTTTTTGGCGGCGCACGCGAGGCCGCTTGTAGCGCCGCCTTTGAGGAGGGCGGGCAAAACCGAACCAATCAACGAAGAGCTTCCGGGCGACCTCTTTGCGGCTTGTCGAGACAAAAAGCTGTAAGAAAAATTCTCCTTTATAGATCATGTGGTTAAGCCAATAAAAGGTCGCCGGTTCGGTGGAACTACGTTCGAAAGCTTGATTTCCAGCCCCGCGGGCCGCTACTCTGCGCTCGGTAAAATCATTTCAAAAATATGGCCAACATGTCGACCTCCGCCGTCCGCGTAGTGCACCCGTCTTTCGGACGCCTATCCGAAGCCACCAATCCCGCCCTTGCGAAAGCGCAAGAAGCTTTGCTGGGATTGCAACGGGAGGACGGTCATTGGGCCTTCGAACTCGAGGCCGATGCCACGATCCCGGCCGAGTATATTTTGCTTGATCATTTTCTCGACACAATCAACCAGCCTTTGCATGAACGCATGGCCGAATATCTTCGCAGCATTCAAGGCGAGCATGATGGTTGGCCACTTTTTCACGGCGGTGATTTCAACATCAGCGCGAGCGTAAAGGCCTATTTCGCACTCAAATGCGTTGGCGACGACGTGAACGCTCCGCACATGTTGCGCGCCCGCATGGCGATCCTCTCGCATGGCGGCGCTGCCGCCAGTAATGTGTTTACGCGTATTCAGCTCGCCCTGTTCGGCGCCGTGCCCTGGCGGGCGGTTCCCGTAATGCCGCCTGAGATTGTCTTCCTGCCGCGATGGTTTCCGTTCCACCTCAGTAAGGTGGCCTACTGGTCGCGCACAGTCATCATGCCGCTGCTCGTGCTGATGGCAAAGAAACCACAAGCGCGCAATCCACGTGGCGTGACGATCGAAGAAATTTTCGCTGAGCCTGTTGCGAGCGTTCATAACTGGCACAGCAATAATACCCAATCCATTTGGAATCCGGTGTTCCGCGGCATTGACGCGATCCTGCGCTTCTTCGATCCCTATATGCCGAAGCTGCCCCGCGAGCGCGCCATACAAAAATGCGTGGCTTGGATCCAGGAGCGACTGAACGGGGAAGACGGGCTCGGCGCTATCTATCCGGCCATGGCTAATACCGTCATGATGTATCATGTGCTCGACGTCCCGAGCGATCACCCGGACGCACTCATCGCGCGCCGCGCTGTCGACAAGCTTGTCGTCGATGGTCCGGCCCGCTCGTATTGCCAGCCTTGTTTGTCGCCCGTCTGGGATACAGGTCTGGCGTTGCATGCGCTGCTCGAGTCCGACGCGCCAACATCGGCACTCGTAAAAGCCTGCGATTGGCTGGCCGGCAAACAGGTGTTGAACCTCAAGGGCGATTGGGCGGATTGGCGTCCGCATGTGGAGCCCGGCGGTTGGGCCTTCCAATATGAAAATGCGCATTACCCGGATCTTGATGACACGGCTGTCGTGGTCATGGCGCTCGACCGTTGTGACAAGCAAACCTACCGTCACGCGATTGAGCGCGGCGCGCAATGGGTGCTCGGCATGCAGTCGAAGAATGGCGGCTGGGGCGCCTTCGATTCCGACAACGAATATTATTACCTCAACCATATTCCCTTTGCCGATCATGGCGCGCTGCTCGATCCGCCTTCGGCCGATGTGACGGCGCGCTGCCTCGGCATGCTGGCGCAGCTTGGCTATGACCGCGACCATCCGCAGGTCATAGCCGCGATCGGTTATCTGCGGCGGGAACAGGAAGCGGAAGGTTGCTGGTTCGGTCGGTGGGGCACAAATTATATCTACGGCACGTGGTCTGTACTTTGCGCTCTGAACGCGATCGGTATCGACCGCAAGGATCCAATGGTCGTTCGTGCCGTTACGTGGCTTGTGGGTAAACAGCGGGATGATGGCGGTTGGGGCGAAGACGGCGCCAGCTACTGGCCCGGCCAAGCCAAGGGCGAGGGCAAGCTCAGCACACCCGCTCAAACCGCTTGGGCTTTACTCGGTTTGATGGCGGCCGGCGAGGTCGATCACGCCTCCACCGTGCGCGGCATCCAGTATCTCGAAGAGACCCAAAACGAAAACGGCCTTTGGGATGAAACTTATTACACGGCCGTAGGTTTCCCGCGGGTCTTCTATCTCAACTATCACGGCTACAAAGCCTTCTTTCCGCTCTGGGCGCTGGCCCGGTACAACAACCTGCAGCAAAGCAATTCGACGCAGGTTCCCTTCGGTATGTAGCCATGCTTGGCATCCTGTGCGGTCTCGAATCCGAGGCCGCAATTGCGCGCAAGATTCCTGCCTCGGACGTAGCCTGCGCGGCCGCGCGGCCCGGCCAAGCGCGGGCGCTCGCGCAAAAACTGGTTGAGAAGGGGGCAAGGCATCTTGTGAGCTTCGGCGTCGCCGGGGGCCTCAAGCCTGGTTTGCCTGTCGGCGCGCTGATCTTGGCGACACATGTTGTGTCCCTCAAAGGACGCTGGGAGTGCGACAAGCCGTGGAACGCCGCGTTCGCGGCACGACATCCCGTCGTGCAGCTTGGCGGGGTCTGGGGCTCGGAAATGCTCGTACCGACGGCCGACGACAAGCGCGCGCTCTATGAAGGATCCGCATGCGTGATCGTCGATATGGAAAGCCAGTGCGCGGCCGAGATCGCATCCGCCGCCCGTCTTCCTTTTACGGTTGTCCGCGCGGTTTGCGATACGGCGGCCATGCATGTGCCGCCGGTCGTCATGGCGGCGATTTCCGAAGATGGCAGCGTTGACGCCCGGCGCGCGATCACGCATCTCGCCAGGCGGCCAAGAGAAATTCCTGATTTATTCCATGTCATGCTCGGCATTAACCGAGCTCTTCGCGCACTGAAGCGCAGTTTGCCGGCTTTTTGATAGGGCCGTCGCGAGACCGACGGAACCGGCCAACTTAACCGCATCGGTCGTGGGCTCCCTGGCTTTCTTTTCTTGGGCCGCTTTCCGCATACGTTGAATGATCGCCTTGGCTTCCGGCTCTTCGGACGTGTTCAGCATTTTATGCAGGTCCCGCTGCGGCAAGCCCTTGCTCGGCGGGGCTACAGCAAGATTGACGGCCAACGTGGTTTTCCCGCGGACTGCCTTTCTG
>JALYJG010000095.1 GCA_030775365.1 Pseudomonadota bacterium | reverse complement strand
ACCTTGTTCTTGCGGATGGATTGACGCGCGCGATTCTCGGAAGATTTGTGTGTTGCCATTATTCTGTTCCAGGCTCTGTTGTGTTGCGTTTTTGCGTTAAAATAGGCGCCACACCGCAAAGGCGTGGGCCTCGCGACTCATACGCGGGGGCAGGAATATGGTCAAGCGGAAACGGTTAAGAGCGGCAGAAGGTGAACTGCGCGGGCCTACGCGGTCCCGTAAAATGGCCATGTTAACCACGCGCCCTCATTTACAGGCCCGGCAGAGGCTGATATAGGAGCGCCCTATCGGAGAAGGTTTCGGGGAACAGCGCGTATGAAACTGATTGCGGGAAACAGCAACCGGCCGCTAGCGGAAGCCATAGCGCAAAATCTTGGCCTACCTCTGACCCAGTCTACCACCCGTCGATTTGCCGACATGGAACTGTTCGTGGAGGTGCTCGAAAACGTTCGCGGCGAAGACACCTTTATCATCCAACCCACATCGTTCCCGGCCAATGACAGCCTGATGGAACTTCTCATTAGCATTGACACGTTGCGCCGCAGCTCCGCGCGCCGCATCACAGCGGTGGTGCCGTATTACGGTTATGCACGCCAGGACCGAAAGACAGGACCCCGCACCCCGATCACCGCGAAGCTCGTCGCCAACCTGATTACAATCGCGGGCGCACATCGCATGCTGACGCTAGACCTGCACGCTGGCCAGATACAGGGCTTCTTCGATATTCCCGTCGACAATCTGTATGTCGCGCCGGTTTTCGTGCGCCATATCCGGGATAGCCTCTCGGTACACGGCAAGCTACCAGAAAATCTGACCATCGTCTCACCCGATGTCGGCGGTGTCGTCCGAGCGCGCGCTATGGCAAAGCGCCTTGCGGCCGGACTGGCTATCATCGACAAGCGCCGCGAGAAAGCTGGGGATTCCGAGGTCATGAATATTATCGGCGATGTCGACGGGCGCGACTGCATTATGCTCGACGATATTGTCGACAGCGCCGGCACGCTTTGTAACGCTGCGGCTGCGCTTCGCAACGCGGGGGCCACCTCCGTGACGGCTTATGTAACACATGGCGTTTTGTCGGGTGACGCTGTCCGGCGCGTCGACGCCTCGCCGCTCGAAGCCTTGATAGTTACAGACTCGATCGCCGCGACGCCTGCCGTGGCCGAAGCCAAAAAGGTCAAGGTCTTGAGCGTCGCGCCGCTTTTGGCCGAGGCCATCGTGCGCATCAGCCAAGAGCGCTCGGTCTCAAGCCTGTTCGGATGAGTGTTTAAAGAGAAAGGCTTAGTCGCCGGCGACGGCTGTCAGCGCTAGTTCCTGTGCCCGCGCTCTTGCGCCCCGCAGCGGCGAGGCCTGGAGCCTTTCGACGAGCCCTTCGGCGGCGACACGAACGGGGGGCGCAGGATCTGTATGCGCAGCGGCGTGAAGGAGCTCGACCAGGGAGGATTCTTTGTGTTTGCGCGATGCGGCCGGCTTCGCGACTTCGGCCCCTGCTAAGCCGATGGCCGCCTCCGCATCTTTAGAGGCGACGGGTGCAAGAGCGACACGGAACTCACGCCAGTCCACCGCCTTTTTATCAAAGCTATCGTCCTCGGCATCTTCCTGCTCGCGTTCGATGACTTTTTCCATCAATTGGAGCGCGGCTTCACGAAGGCCCGCATCGGCTTTACCCGACACGATGGACGAAAGGGCCCGCACGATGTCTTCGGCCTGGCTATGCGTGGAAAAGGAGATGGGCTCGTTGAACAGCGCCGCGAGCGCAGCCTGCTCTCGCTGCGCGACGAGCCGCGGATTTTTGGAGTCCGCACCCTGCGGCTCACTTAACACGCCCTGGACGACTTCAAGTATATGTTCTCCGGTTGCCATGGCAATCCTCCATCCGCTTTAGCCCTATTTGGACCACGGATTAATGGTATCAAACCGGATATACTATATCAAGGCGGTGATTAATTGCCGGCATGAAACCTTGCCAGCACAAGGGCTTGGAGATGAAACTCCTCCTAAATCCACAACATGCGGAGTGGCAGCGGCAAAGAGATCAGGCCGCCGTACCACCGATGATCGCCGGTCCCGCCGTCAGCATAGCAAAGTTTGGCACTTCGCCGTTGTCGAGTTTTCCCCGAACCATGCCGTCAAGGCGCTGGATACGGGCATACAAGGCATGACTGCGCTCTAGGAGACTGCGCAGCCCCTGGGGCAACTCGATAAGTTCGGGGCCGGAAGCGCTCTCGCACTCGTCGCTGGTGGCGATTGCGTATTGCGGTCCGCCGAACTGGTCAGGCGATATCTCGCCCGCAAGCAGGGCCTTCATGGCCAGCAACCAAGTCATAACCTGGATGAGACGCGCGGATACACGCGTATGCTGGTAGCCGACATGCAGGCAGCGCGCGAGGTCGTATTCCCGACGATCGGCCTGTTCGTGATAAGCGATATAGTTTCGCGCCTCGAGCGTCAGCGCAACACCTTCGTCGAAGGTACGGTCAAGCAATGTGCCTTTGTTCATGAGTCCCTCACTCCTTCTGTTCCCAGAGCCACCACAGCACGCCGTCTCTTAAAAAGAAGTGTATTAGGACTTAAAAAGGACTTAATTGGGCATTGCCGCAGGTTAAAACCGCAGGTATATGGAGCGGGAAGAGCGCAAGCGGCCGAATGAGAAGCCCGAGAGTTAAAGGTTGTTAACCTTGACGCCTTCGGAGCCGGATTATGAAGTCGATTGGGGCGTAGCCAAGCGGTAAGGCAGCGGATTTTGATTCCGCCATTCGGAGGTTCGATCCCTCCCGCCCCAACCAGCCTTACTTAAATAGACGGGGACCGCGCAAGAACGACCCATCGGCCCGCGCCTTTCACGCCTGCAAGGTCGCCAGCAGTCCTTTGCTTTCTGGGGCACTTAATCGCCTTGCATCGCCTCAACGTATTTTGCGAAACTATTTAAGATGGCCTGCCAGCCCTGGTGTTGCTGTTCCTCAGGCCGCCTTGTCTGGGCATCGAACGTCTCAAGGATCCTGACACCGTCTTTTTCAGGGAGGAATTCAACCCCAAGAGCGGGGCCGCCAAAATTGCACTCGATCAATTCTCGAGCGACAATTTCCGTATATGTCCCGGCAAAATCAAAATCCATACTGCCATCTTTGGCCTCCATCCGCGACGAAAAGCCGCAGCCCACGCGCAAATCGACCGAGCCGCAGTCGCGTGCCCGTCGGGGGAAGTGGCGCTCCACTGCTTGATGTCATTTGGGGTGTTCCAGGCGCGCCAGACCCGATCAATCGGCGGATGGATTTTGGCTTCGACCGTGATCTTTGCCATTGGTCACCTCTAATATAACAAAGGCAAAAAATAAAAAGCACAATGCCTATGCCTTCCGCCGCCAGGGCCAGAACATACCACCGAGTTCGAGATTGCCAGCCTTGACGCGGACCGCGCCTCCCTCCTCGGTTGTCCACCTCCACGCCTAACAAAAAGGACCCGCAAGTGCGGGTCCTTTTCTTCAACCACACGGGACATCAACACAAGAAAACGTCAAGCTGCCTCGGCAAGCTCATTAATCGAACCTTCGGCAAGCGCCGTCAGTTTCTTATCGGTTGCTTTTTCCTCATTTAAAGTCTCTTCCAAAAGCTCGGCCTGGTCGTCGAAGCCCAAAAGTTTAGCGAATTCGCAAAGTGTTCCGTAGCTTGCGATCTCGTAATGCTCGACCTTTTGCGCGTTGGCAATCAGTCCGGCGTCTTTTACCCCGCTTTGCGGAGTCGCCGTGATGAGATCATTCGCTTCCTTGATAAGGGCTTTGGTGGCGTCGCAGGTCTTATTGCGGGGCGAAACCTCCAGCATACCAAAGATCTCTTCAAGCCTTTCCACCTGCCCTGTCGTCTCTTCCAGATGTATCTTAAAAGCCTCTTTCAGTTCCGGCGCTTCGGCGGCCTGAGCCATTTTCGGCAAAGCCTTCACGATTTGCTTTTCGCTGTCATAGCTATCTTCAAGCAGCGCGACATAAAGATCTTCCATAGATTCGATCGGCATCATCAGCTCCGTTGTTAACGAAAGTGGGAAAGCATCACGGGAGTCCTCCGTCGGAGGACTCCCGTGCTCAAGCTTACGTGTTTAACTTAGTGCCTGGACTGGCTATGGCCGCTGTGGCTGCCGCCGCGGCCCCTATGCGACCCGCCATGACTCCTTGACGAGGACGGGCCCCGGCCACCGCCGGACGAACGGCCACCCGAGGATCCACCGCGACCCGAAGATCGCGACCGGTCCCCGTCATGGCTATGACGGCCGGCTTGGGCATGACCTTCGGAGTCTCCGAACCAGCCACGCCCGCTACCGTTGCCACCGCCGCCACGCGAGGCGGACTGGCTACGGCCCCCGCCATCACGCGAAGACGACCGTCGGTTATCATCGTCCTCCGAGTTTCGCGAGCGACCGCCGCCTTGGCGCCGGGCCTCCGAATGACTTTCCGGATCCCCAAACCAGCCGCCATCGCCGCGTCCTCCCCGGAATTCACCCCCTCCGGATCCGCGGGACATGCCGCGTGATGAGCCACGTGATGAACTTTCGTCATCGTCGCCGCTGCTCATGAAGCGCCCTTCGTCGTCTCGCTCCCTTTCTTGGCTTCGACCGCCCCGCGATCCGCGCTCGTCTTCTTCGTCTTCGTCGTAACTGGAACGACCGCCGTGGCTACGCCGACCGGCTTCCGCATGACCTTCCGATTCACCGAACCAACCGCCGCGGCCGGCGCCGCGAGATCCGCCCCCGGCGCCGGACCTTCCGCTCCATCCACGGGACGAGCCGTTATTGTCATCATCCTCGCTCATGAAGCGGCCTTGGTCGTCGCGCTCGCGATCTTGGCCGCGGCCCGACGAGAAACGCTCATCCTCGTCGTCATCGTAATCCGACCGACCGCCATGAGCGCGCCGGCCAGCTTCGGCGTGCCCCTCGGAGTCCCCGAACCAGCCACGCCCACCGCCACCGCCTGATCCTCGAGAAGAGCCACCTCCGCGACCTTCATCTTCGCGAGAAGAACCGCGGGCCCGGCTTGAGCCGCGTTCATCCTCGCTCATGAAACGACCTTCATCGTCCCGCTCTTGACCGCGTTCTCGGCTTCGATTGCTATTGGGTGCCATTGCATGTCCTCCTGGTGTGATTGTTGGACACGAAAACGCTGCTCGCATCCGCGTCGGACTATTTATATTTTCGAAAATAAATTGTCTGCGTGAATTAAAATCATGAATGCGATTCAACCGATGGATGTGCGCCCGAATTTCGTTAGCGCTACCACCTCAACACCGTGCTAGCGGTTGCCTGTTAGTGCCTTCTATAATTGCGGACGCCGACAACCACTAGGGATGGTGTCCCTGCCCGTTCGGCAGCATTCCGTTACCCGCCGCGTCTGCTTATAGTCATCGCAAACAGCAGAAATGATCGGTCGCATTTCACTGTCAAGTTGTGATCGGTTCTCGTTGTGATCGCTTCTTGGGCGGCCTGCCATGTTGGGTAATCACGCCTTAAATGCCGCGAGGATGATGACGTTAAAGCGCCCCTGAGAATTGTACCCGCGATCGACGCGGTCGCAGTTATGTATCAGAAAGCGGGGTGTTGTAGGGCCGTCGTGGCAGGTACTAATGTGACGGACCGAGAAATAGCCCGAAGCCGCTCGCGGCAGCCAGTGCGGCCGCCGCGAGTAGCTTACCTTTACTAATGCTGCTCGTGCGTACTTGTCTCTTCGACGGTCTTATTGTGAGACACCTCGGTACCATCAAGACCGATCGCCTTACTCTTCACTTCCGTCGTCGAGCGGTTGGAGAGGCCTTGCGCGTCAGTGGAGCTGTGAACTTGAGCACTGCTTTCCTTGATGCCCGTGGCGTCCATTTCAACTTTTTTATTGCTCGCCGATACGCTCGTCCCGTTCGGATCGCTGACCTCATGCGAGGTCGTGGCTTGATAACCGCCGTTATGGTCGGGCGTGTATTGGGAATGGGTGTTCACGGTAACCGAATCTTCAGCCATAGCCGGAGCTGCGGCCAGGACGGCGAGTGCCGCGAATGCGAAGATTGTTTTCATGTTGTATTCCTTTCAGTTGTAACAGGTTGAGCGCGGCCTAGGGCCGCAGATGCGCCGAGCTTGCACAGGGCGCGAATAAGGACGCAATCGCGAAGCGAGCATAAAATGTAAACTCAGGAAAATGTTACGCAGGGCAGTGCTCGGCTCGTCGATGCCGAGCTACCGGCGCGGCCTTACGCCCGCCGCTTTTCTTGAGCGCTGGCACACGCATTGCGCAAGCTGTTGAAATCGACAGGCTTGGTTAAATGCAAATCGAACCCGGCCTCGAGCGCGTGACGTTTGTCCTGTTCGCGCCCGTAGCCTGTCAGAGCGATGATGAATGCAGATGACAGCATTTCATCTTCACGGATCGTGCGGACGACCTGGTAACCGTCCATGCCTGGGAGGCCGATATCGCAAACAATGATCTGCGGACGAAAATTTCTAGCGACTTCGAGGCCGACGGGCCCTGTAGCGGCTGTCTTGACTTCGTGCCCCTCGAGCCTGAGCAACAAGCCCATGCTTTCGGCCGCATCCGGGTTATCCTCGATCACAAGGATACTGCGCTTGCCGGACATCCGTACGTCCCCTCTGGCAGGCGTTGCGGCCTTCTCCCCGTCGTGCTTGTTCATCGGCAGAGAAATGACAAATTGGGTGCCTTTATCGGTACCCTGGCTCAAAGCCTGAACCGTACCGCCATGCAATTCAACGAGCCCTTTCACAAGGGCCAGGCCCAAACCGAGCCCGCCCCGACTGCGATCCAAGCCTTGTTCCGCCTGACGGAAAACATCGAAGATCTGGCCGATCATTGCGGGCTCAATGCCAATGCCGGTATCTGAAACGACGAGTTTGGCTTGGTGGTCCAACTCTAACCGCACGGTAATCACCCCGCCGCTATTTGTGAACTTGGCAGCGTTATGGAGAAGATTCCCGATGGCCTGCACGAGCCGCGTGCGATCACCCTCGATCCAGACGGCTTTCGCGGGGCAATAGATATCGAGCTTAAGGCCGCTGGCCTCGATCGTGCTGCGGTAGTCTTCCACAGTCTGCCGCACCACATCGGCAAGATCGCACGGCTCTTGCCGCAACAGGATTTTGCCATGCGCCAGGCGTGTCGCATCGAGAAGATCGTCGATGAGCCGACCCATATGTTTCGCTTGTCTCTCGATGATTTCCCGGAGATCGGAATGTCTCCCGTCTGCCTGGGGGAGCATTTTTTGCAGTCGAACCGCGTTAAAAATTGGTCCGAGCGGATTGCGTAATTCGTGCGCGAGCATGCCGAGAAATTCGTCCTTGCGACGATCCGCCTCGCGGATTTTTTCAAGCAGCACGACGTTCTCGAGGGCCAGGGCCGCCCGGTAGCACAGCTCTGCCGCCAGAGGCATATCGGCGATCGAGCGCGTCGGGCTGCCCCGGCGGCGCGCCATGGCAAGAACGCCTCGCGCCTTCCCTTGGATAAGGAGCGGCAACACATAAGCCGAACTTAGCGTCTGGCGCGGGATCTGGAGCGGTTTCAACTCGGGGATGTCATCGATGAAAAGCGGCTGTCCGGTTTCCTGCACACGTCGGACAGCTTGCTCAAGAGCTTGCATATCGGCGGGGACCACCGGCGGTTGCCCCTCAGCACCCTCGGCGGAAACAGGTCCCCATTCGTCGCCTTCGTTGCTTTTGAACCACCCAATGCCAACATCGGCAAAATGCGACACCGTCAGGCGTATGAGGGCCTGTATGAGCTCGACATGGCCGCGCGTGCGCGCCAGGCT
>JALYJG010000094.1 GCA_030775365.1 Pseudomonadota bacterium | reverse complement strand
ACATAAGTCCGTCGACAACTACACCATGTTCTTATGCAGAAGAGCAAATCTGGCACGGACTTCTTATGGGCAGCCTTCTAGTTTTATTACATAAGAAACGCGTCATACCAGAATGACGCCTACAACCTCAGGGAGAATGCACATGGATAAGGATCGTCTGGCTGGCTCGGCGAAACAAGCCGCAGCAGCCGTCAAAAAAGGTGTCGGCGTCGTCACCGGCGACCAAAAGCTTCAGACCGAAGCCGCACTGGAGAAAACTGCCGGAAAAGCTCAGAACGCTTTTGGAGGCGCAAAGGATGCGGTGCGCGAAGCCGCCCGTAAGCAGGACTAAGATCACCTTAGGATCAGCGCTATAAATGCGCTGAAATGTAACAACAATGGAGAGTTCAATGAAAAAAGCATCGATCCTTGCCCTGCTCACCGCAGTGGTGATTTCAATTCCTGCGTGCGCCGATTCATCGCGCGATGTGGACGCGGACGCAAGAGCTGTGCATAAGGACAACCATGCGCTGGCCAAGGATAACGTAGAGCTCGCCAAAGATCGCGCGCAGAAGGCGCAGGATAAGGCGAACGGTAACTGGGGCGGCCAAGCTGTCGACAGTATGGCGATCGGGGTTGATCACACCCTTCGCGGCGAAAAAGGCGCAGAGAAATCTCTCGACAAAAAAATCCTGCACAACGATACGACTGAGGTCAACCAATAATCCGGGGAAAACCCGTACCGATAGATATGTCTGCATTAAGGAAGGACTGGCTAGCCTTAGCCAGTCCTTTTCTTATGGCCATGAGAACCAGAGTGCACTGGTAAAATTACATCTATTGAACACAGGCTGTGGGACCAAGTTTATAACGTTAACGGGCCCCCAAGGGCCTTCCGGTGTGCTTATGACTGACCCCGACACATACATTACCGACACAATTTGACTCTTGGTCGGGATGGCGGGATTCGAACCCACGACCCCCAGTCCCCCAGACTGATGCGCTACCAGGCTGCGCTACATCCCGACCGTAGAGGGCGGGACTATAGCCATTGGCCTTATCCTCGCGCAAGCGCGTAGAATCCGGCGGTATAATGAGTTTTTTTGCTTTGCTTAAATGCCGCTTTGCTTCAGAAGTTCGCGAAGGGCTTTAAGTTCGATCAGAACACCCTCGACCTCGCGGCGCTTATCAGCTGACAAGCCGCGTGGAGCCGGAATGCCGGTACCAAGACTGCTCGTTACGGCAGAGGCATTTGGCTGCTGGGGAGAAGAGGGCATCATAGAGGCTGGCACTTGAGGTTCGGCGACCATTGAGCGCGCTGAGGTGCGGCCGTTCTCGCGCAAAAGCTTCTGCACCCCACGAATTGTAAAGCCTTGGTTGTAAAGTAGATCTTTGATGCCGCCGATCAACTGGACGTCCTCTGGACGATAATAACGACGCCCACCTCCGCGTTTTAGCGGGCGGATTTGCTGAAACTTGCTTTCCCAGAAGCGCAACACATGCTGCGGAACGGCTAAATCCGAGGCAACCTCACTGATCGTCCGAAAGGCCGAGGGCGATTTAAGATCGGCGGGCCGAGACGGAACGCTGGCGCGCCTCGCCTCGTGGGGCAGATCAGCCGAAGGTGTCGGCGTCTGCGAGAAGCCTGAGCTCATGCGTCACCTTTCTTCGGCGCGGTAAGGGCGCGATTGATTTTGTCTTTGAGAACGTGACTGGCGCGGAAGACGAGAACATTGCGGGGTTTGATAGGAACTTCTTCGCCAGTCTTCGGAT
Source organism: Pseudomonadota bacterium (assembly GCA_030775365.1). GTDB lineage: Bacteria > Pseudomonadota > Alphaproteobacteria > UBA9219 > UBA9219 > JALYJG01. The sequence goes on along the minus strand of JALYJG010000094.1, from coordinate 6,048 downwards.
TGCGGCCAACGCGCGCGCCTTTGCTACGCTTTTGGAAGCTCCCGAAGGAGGACAGTTTGACCATTTCGTTGCGGATGAGGGCCTGACTGATTTCCTCAAGGATGACATCGACGAGCTGTGCCGAGTCATTACGCGACAATCCGACTTCTTGATAAACGGCCTCAGCGAGTTGTGCGCGGGTAACGGTGTTGTCGGTCATTGATATGGGTTCTCCGAAGGTACCGAGTCGAAAGGGTAATACGCTGTACCGTATTCGTCAAACCGAAAGCTTTAGGAAGATCAGGGCCGGAAAACCGGCGCTTAAACTAATCTCTTAGCCAAATTGTGGGACTGCCCGTTTGTTATCTTCCTTAGGTGGTCACCAACGGATCACGGCCGCGGCCCATGTGAATCCACCGCCCATCGCGTCCAACAGCACAAGCTGCCCTTCTTTTAGGCGCCCATCGGCCGAAGCTGTGGCCAAAGCAAGCGGTATAGAGGCGGCCGATGTGTTCGCGTGATCGGCTATCGTGACGACCACTTTTTCGGGCGGTAATTGAAGCTTCTTGGCCGTGCCGTCTATGATTCGCTGGTTCGCCTGATGCGGTACCAGCCAGTCGATTTCATCGGGCCGAAGACTATGGGCGCTCAAAGCTTCGTCGACCACTTCCGACAATCGCGTCACAGCGTGACGAAAAACGTCCTGGCCCTCCATGCGAATGTGGCCAGTTTCACCCGTGCTGCCGGGCCCGCCGTCGGTATACAGCATGTTGTAATGCCGCCCATCGGAGTGCAGGTGCGTTGAGAGAATGCCTCTGTCTGATGTGTTGCCCTTGGCGTCGACCGCTTCGAGAACGACGGCCCCCGCGCCATCGCCGAAAAGGACGCATGTCGTGCGGTCCGTCCAGTCGAGTAGCCGCGAAAAAGTCTCAGCCCCTATGACAAGCGCCCTCTGCCCCTGCCCCAGCCTCAGAAAGTTGTCAGCGACCGCCAGGGCATAGACGAAGCCGGAGCAGACCGCCTGAACATCCAGGGCAAAACCACCCGTTATGCCGAGGTTGGCTTGCACCTTTGTGGCTGTGGCTGGAAAGGTGTTATCGGGCGTCGCCGTGGCCACGATAATGACATCGATGCTGCGGGCGTCGATTTTGGCGTCGGCCAGCGCGGCGCGTGCGGCCGCGGTCGCAAGGTCCGAGGTCTTTTCGTTCTCGGCCGCCATGCGGCGACGGTGAATGCCGGTGCGCTTGACGATCCACTCATCGGATGTATCGACGCGCTTGGCTAGGTCATGATTGGTGACGATCTTGTCGGGTAGGTAACTGCCGCAACCGCGAATGACCGAGCGCCGCATCAAACGGCTTGCTCCGTTGCTGGATTGGACAGGAGGCCATATTGAAGTGCGACCTGTTCCGTGATGCGTGCGTTGTAGTTACGCTCCATGAGGTCACACGCGACGCCAACTGCTGTAGCGAATCCCTCCCTGTCGGCCCCGCCATGACTTTTGACGCAAATGCCCTGCAAGCCAAGAAGCATGGCCCCGTTATACCGGCGGGGATCGGCACGCAGCTTCAACTTATGCATGGCACCACGCGCAAAGAAATAGCCAAGCTTCGCCATTGGGGATGACGCAAAGGACTGGCGCATGAACCAGGTAATCAGTTGAGCGGTACCCTCCAGGGTTTTAAGGGCGATGTTACCGCTGAAGCCATCGGTCACAACGACATCGACAGTGCCGAGCGCTATATCGTTACCCTCGACAAAACCGTGGAATGTGCCGCCAAGCGAACGTTCCCGCAGCATTGTGGCGGCAGTGCGTACCTCATCGTGGCCTTTGACCTCTTCCGTGCCGACATTCAAAAGCCCGATTGTGGGATTGCTGATGCCCAGCACGACGCTGCAGAATATGCCGCCCATCAGAGCGAACTGGACAAGATTCTCGGCATCGCACTCGACATTGACGCCGAGGTCCAGCATGACGCTTTCGCCGGAGGTCGTCGGGATCAGGGATGCAAGCGCGGGCCGGTCGATACCGGGTAACGTGCGCAGGACAAATTTAGCGATCGCTAGCAGAGCACCGGTGTTGCCAGCGGAAACGACGCTGCCAGCTTCGCCTTCGGCGACGGCATTGATCGCAAGCCGCATACTGGATTGGCGACTTTGGCGGAGGGCAATGGAAGGCTTAGTGTCCGCCCCAATCGCATCCGGGGCATGGCGCAGCTCCGAAACCGGGTGGAGCGCCGGATAACGATCGAGGATTGGTTTGACCTTGCCCTCATCGCCAAAAAACAGAAATTTGACCCTCGGAAACCGCTCACGGGCCAAAGCGGCGCCGGCAAAGACAATCTCGGGCGCGTGATCACCACCCATCGCATCAAGTGCGACTACGGCGCTGGTTGGCATGTTCTGTTTCCCCGAATCGGGATTGGTTTATGCGGTCTTGGACTTGACGACCGAACGACCATCATAGTGGCCGCATCCCTTGCAGACATGGTGGGGACGCTTGGGTTCGCCACAATTGGGGCATTCGATGGAATTCGTTGCCTTAAGGGCGTGGTGAGAGCGGCGCATGTTGCGCACCGATTTCGAAGTTTTCCGTTTAGGAACAGCCATGTGAAACCCGTTTGAATGTATCGGCCACGGATATCCGCCGGCCCTTATTTCCACACTTTATTGGGTAAAACGACCCAAAAGGCAAGTAGATAATGCCACGACGCTTACAAAGATTTATCTTCCGTTACACGAAGGCAAGCATTGTTTCAAGCTGCTCCGGCAGTCCGCACTGGCGCCGAACATGCCTGCCGGGCCATGAACGCCGCTGGTCTGAGCAGGCTCTGTATCCATGCAACGGGAATATTCTTCGTTGCACGAGCGCACGCATGTCTCGCGGTCGGTTTCAATGATCGTGGTTTTGCCCGAGCTGTCGGTGTAGGTGTCCGCTTTGTGAACCCCGGACATGCAACCGGCCAGCATCACAACGCCGAGCAACACGGCGGCTTTAAGAGAGTTCAACATGTCGTTAGCTCCGATCAAACAAACCGATCCCGCGCCCGGTAGGGCTGAGGGTTCTTCTTAGACCTTCGCAGCGTCCATTTCCTGCTCGGTCTGGGCGACCTTCGCATTATGGTCTTTGGCGCCCTTCGCTTCGGGGTCACGGTCAATCAGTTCGATCATGCCCATGGCTGCCGCGTCGCCGTAACGGAAGCCGGCCTTGAGAACTCGGGTATAACCGCCGGAACGAGTTTTGTACCGTTCGGACAGCGTGCTGAAAAGCTTGGATACCGTTTCATCGCAACGGAGCATCGCATGGGCGCGACGACGATTGGCCAAGCCGCCCTTTTTGCCAAGCGTGATAAGTTGCTCGACGACGGGGCGAAGTTCCTTGGCCTTTGGAAGGGTGGTCGTGATCTGTTCGTTCTGGATTAAAGCAACCGCCATATTGGAGAACATGGCCTTGCGGTGGCTGCTGGTGACGCCGAGTTTACGATGGGCATTGCCGTGACGCATAACTTCACTCCTCTATGGTTTGGCCCTGTGCTTTCGCCGATTGCGGTCATGCAGGGACCGGTTGTCTTCATCGCCGTGACCTGAAGTTGCCTTGCAGTATCGCAGCGTTCTTCGTTAGGTTTAGAACGGCTCTTCAAGTCTCCGGGCAAGATCTTCGATATTTTCAGGCGGCCAGTTCGGAATTTGCATACCGAGATTCAGGCCCATCTGCGACAAAACTTCTTTTATCTCGTTGAGGCTCTTGCGGCCGAAGTTCGGCGTACGCAGCATTTCGCCTTCGCTCTTCTGAACCAGGTCGCCGATATAGACGATATTGTCGCTCTTGAGGCAATTGGCCGACCGTACCGAAAGCTCGAGTTCGTCGACTTTGCGCAGCAAATTGCGATTGAAAGGAAGTTCGCCGACAGCCTCTTGACGAACTTCCGTTCTCTGGCCCTCGAAATTGACGAATAGCTGCAGCTGATCTTGCAGGATACGGGCCGCGATCGCAATTGAGTCCTCCGGCGACACTGAGCCGTCCGTTTCCACGGTGAGAGACAGCTTGTCATAATCGGTGACTTGTCCGACACGGCTGTTTTCAACTTTGTACGCGACTTTACGGATGGGGCTGAAAAGAGCGTCAACCGGGATAAGCCCGATGGGTGTGTCTTCCTTGCGGAGGGCGGCTGCGGGGATGTAGCCACGACCGCTTTCAACAGTTATTTCCATGGATAGATGTGCGCCGCGATCGAGCGTGCAGAGGACAAGGTCGGGGTTCATGATTTCGACATCCGAGCCGGTTTCGATCTGTTTGGCAGTCACTTCGCCGGGGCCGTCGGCCCGCAGACGCAGGCGCCGGGGCCCTTCGTTATGCATGCGCATGGCCAAGGCCTTGATATTGAGCACGATGTCCGTAACATCTTCGCGAACGCCGGGAACCGAGGAGAACTCGTGCAGCACGCCTTCGATTTGAATGGCTGTGACGGCAGCGCCGCGCAGCGATGACAACAAAATGCGGCGAAGCGCGGTTCCCAGCGTCATGCCAAAGCCGCGTTCCAGCGGCTCCACAACCATCGTCGCCGAGTTCGGATTGTTTTCCGAGATGTGGATTTGCTTATTTGGTTGAATGAGCGAGTTCCAGTTCTTCTGCAGCACGGTCTAACCTCATCTGGTTCGAGAAAACGTCTGATTTTTTATGTTATACGCGGCGTCTCTTTGGCGGGCGTACACCGTTGTGCGGGACGGGCGTCACGTCGCGGATTGAGGTGATCGAAAAACCGACCGCCTGCAGCGCACGCAAGGCGGATTCCCGCCCGGCGCCGGGGCCCTTAACGAGGACTTCGAGCGTGCGGACGCCATGTTCGATGGCTTTGCGCCCTGCATCCTCGGCGGCCATCTGGGCGGCGTAAGGTGTGGATTTGCGAGATCCCTTAAAGCCCATCAGACCGGCGGAGGACCAAACGATGGTGTTGCCCTGCGCATCGGCAATCGTGATGATCGTATTGTTAAAACTCGCGTTTACGTGGGCCGTACCGTTCACGATATTCTTGCGCTCGCGGCGTTTGCGCGTCGGCGCGGCTTTTTGCCCTTCGGCTTTGTCTTCGGTCGGTTTCGCGTTAGCCATTGTTTATCCTATTTATTTTTTGGTGGCGATTTTCTTGCCGGCAATCGGCTTCGCCCGACCCTTGCGCGTGCGCGCGTTGGTATGGGTGCGTTGGCCGCGGACAGGCAGGCCTTTGCGATGACGCAGGCCCCTGTAGCAGCCGAGATCCATGAGCCGCTTGATGTTCATCGCCACTTCACGGCGCAGATCACCTTCGACCTTGTAATGCTTGTCGATGTCTTCGCGAACGCGGAGAATTTCCGCTTCGCTCAGCTGGTTGACGCGCTTGGTCGGCTCAACGCCGACACGCGTGCAGATTTCGAGCGCATGCGCCGGCCCAATGCCGAAAATGTAACGCAAAGCAATACTGATCGGCTTAGTAGCCGGAATGTTGACGCCTGCAATACGAGCCACGAAACTCTCCCCGTTCGGTCAAAACCCCTCGCGCCAAAAACGAAACCGGCCCTCGGCGCATCATGTGATGTACCGGGACAGTTTCGTTTAAACTCGCCTTAGGCGCAAGAAAACACCCCGGCCCGCTAAGCGGGTCTAGGGAGCGGGCAGTATATTTATGGTTATTGACATGTCAAGCGCTTGTTCTGACAGGAAGAAAGCGGCGCAAATGCCGGTTATGCTTGACACAAAACGTACAAGCTAGCTTAATGGGCCGTCACCGATCCCGAAAAGTCGACTTTTCCCGCAGAAATCGCGGGTGCGTAGCTCAGCGGTAGAGCATTACCTTCACACGGTAGGGGTCACAGGTTCAATCCCTGTCGCACCCACCACACACATATGGTCAATAAGCACAATGGGTCGATAAGCACATTCGTATTGCAGAATGCCGGGGAGCCTGACGCACGACAGAACCTTCGTTTTGGGTTTTCGACGATTTAGCTGAAAGAATGGAGACCAAACATATTGCCCTCGGTATCCAGCGCTAGAGCGATAAAGCCGTAAGGCCCGATTGCGAATTTCTCCTTATG
>JALYJG010000093.1 GCA_030775365.1 Pseudomonadota bacterium | reverse complement strand
GAAGACATTACAGGCTTGCGGCGCGGCACAGGCGATAACAAGCAACTGATGCCTGAAGGTGCGCCCGCCGGTCCCCAACAAGAGCAGATTCTGCACCGGCGCGAAACCGCCGAACTGCTGCGCGCATGGTATAGCGTCACCGATCCGAAGCAACGGCGCAAAATTCTCGATTTGATCAAATCGATGGGAAAAACGGATAAGGTCGAAGGATAACGAGAGTTACGACTTCTTGCTTTCCTTGATCTTGCCTTCTTTGAAGGCGACGTGCTTGCGCACGACAGGATCATACTTCTTCAGTTCGAGCTTTTTAGTATTATTCTTGGGATTCTTCTTGGTGACATAGAAGAAACCAGTATTCGCTGAACTGACCAGCTTAATGTCGTTTTTTGACTTTGCCATCGCCTTGATCCCAAACTGGTCTGCTTACGTCGATTTAGTCGCCGTGCCCGGGCCTTCCCGGGCGGCAGAAGCGCGCAATCTCCCGAAAACAACGCCATTTGTCAAGCGATGCTCGCCGGAGTTCGGTGCGGCCAATCCGAGAAGGCAATTCCTGCCGCCCGGTTCGAGCGGAAATGACCGGCAGGCGACCAATTCCGGGCGGTCCTTCTTAAGGTAACCAGCTGACAATCAACGCGTTTTTCCTTTGGCACGAACGATGCAAGGGGTAATGCGAAAGCGATGGTCGCTTTCTAAGTCAGCGGGTGCCAACATGTTATCGCCAAGTCTTGTCCTGCTTTCCGACCAGACCGCGCTTGAGCGCTCGATGGATATCGTAGCAAACAATGTTGCCAATACCAGCACCACCGGCTTCAAGCGCATGGGTATCGAGTTCGATACGCTGCTGAGCCAACCCGCGCCCGGCAAGAGCCTCAATTTCGTCGTCGACCGCGCGACCTACCGCGATTCTTCGACCGGCCCGATCACGCCAACGGGCAATACACTGGATATGGCCATCCAGGGGAACGGGTATTTTGAAGTCCAGATGCCCGACGGAACCATGCGCTACACCCGCAATGGAGCTTTCCAGCGTAACAGCCAAGGGCAGATTTCGACGCTGGCCGGTCAGCCGGTCCTCAGCGATGGGGGCCAGGCCATCACAATTCCCGACACGGTTTCGCAGATCAACGTAGCCTCGGATGGGTCCGTCAGCGCCCGGATCGACAACGGCACCAATCTCGCCCAGCTCGGCAAAATCGGCATCTTTACCTTCGCCCACGATCAGACGCTTCAGGCCCAAGGCAACGGTCTTTATACGGCAGCAGAACCGGCTCAACTGGCACCTTCGAGTTCCGTCATCGACGGGTCCATCGAACAATCCAATGTTCAGCCTGTGACCGAGATGACGCAAATGATCCGCATCATGCGCTCTTACGAGCAGACATCCAATCTTATCAGCCAGGAAAACCAGCGCCTGACTCAGGCAATGAACGTTTTATCCAGAACAACGACTTAACGGGAACAAGACCATGAGAGCACTCAGCATCGGCGCGACGGGCATGGAAGCCCAGCAGCTCAACGTCGAAGTCATTTCGAATAATATCGCGAACCTCTCGACGACCGGCTTCAAGCGCAGCCGGGCCGAATTTCAGGATCTCCTTTACCAAAACCTGCGCAGCGTCGGTTCCTCCTCCTCCGACACTGGAACCATACTGCCATCCGGCCTGCAGGTAGGCCTCGGGGTCATGCCGGCGGCAACCTATCGCATCAACCAACAAGGCGCGCTTAACGTCACAAACAACCCCCTGGATCTCGCCGTGAGCGGCCTCGGCTATTTTCAGGTGCAGGTACCCGACGGCACCACGGCCTATACCCGCGCCGGATCCTTACAGTTGAACCAGACGGGCCAGCTGGTTACGGCCGACGGCTACCAAATTATTCCGAGCATTACCATTCCTTCGACCGCGACCTCGATCACGATCAATGCGAGCGGTCAGATTCTGGCAACGATTTCAGGGCAGACGAACCAGCAAACGCTCGGCCAGCTTCAGCTCGCGAATTTTATTGATCCGGCAGGGCTCGACGCCATCGGCAACAACCTGTTGAAAGAGACTCAGGCCTCAGGCTCGCCCATCACCGGCAACCCACAAACCACAAGCTTCGGCAGCATCGTACAGGGCTCGCTTGAAAGCTCCAATGTTGACATCGTTTCGGAAATTACCAATCTCATAACGGCCCAGCGCGCCTATGAGATGAATTCGAAGGTGATCAACACCGCTGACCAGATGCTCAGCACCGCCAACCAGATGAAGACCTGACATGAATAAGATCGCTCGCTTCATTTTTGCCGTCTGGATCGTGATCGGCGGCTGCGCCGGAGCGCCAGAGCCCTGCCTGGCGGATCAGCTCGTGGTCTTGAAGACGGCGACCGAGGTGCGTAGCAGCACGGTCAAACTCAGCGATATCTTCGAAGGCATTCCGCCGGACGCGGATCGCGACATCGCCCAGTCCCCGCCGCCAGGAAAGCAGGTCTCCTACGACGTTGCGGTGCTGACGCGCGTTGCAAAGAAATATGATCTCGACTGGAAACCCCAGAGTATCGCCGATCATGTCGTCATCACGACCTCCTGCTCCCGCATAACCTCCGATATGATCAAAGACGCGGTCACGGCCAAAATCCAAGCGCGGGCCGCCTCCAAATTTAACGGCTCTGTCGACGTAACGTTTGATAACCGCGCTCTGGAAATAGATCTGCCGATGGACCATGTGCCCGATTACGCCATCGCCAATTTTGATTTCGACAGCCAAAGCAAGCGGTTTCACGGCGATATCGTCGCCGATACGCCCGCAGGCCCCGTTTCCGTGCCCGTCACGGGCCGGGCGACCTTCAAGCGACTTATACCCGTCCTCGCTAAGCGCCTGGAAGGTGGCACCGTCATCGGCGCCTCGGATATTACGGAAATAGAAGTCAACGAGGAGCACATTAAGGCGACTATGATCACGGATAGCTCTCAGTTGATTGGTCGCGAGGTGCGCCGGGACACGGACGGTGGCGAGGTGCTGCTCGCGCAGGATGTCATCGCGCCGCGTTTTGTGACGCGGGGCAGTCTCGTCACTCTTAGAATCGAGACGCCCTTTATGCTGCTGACGGCCCAAGGCAAAGCGTTGCAGGACGGCGCTCAAGGGGATGTGGTGCGCGTCACGAACACCCAAAGCAACCGCCTGGTCGAAGGCACCGTTGAGGGTCCTGGTCTCGTACGCATCAAGACGGCCCAGCACCTTGCGGAGGCCCAATGAGAGGGCCGAAGACGAGAACCCGCGATACGGTAAAGCCCTTGACGGAACCGTCCTTGCGCCGCTGGCTTTTATTGACCACGACGCTTCTGAGCCTGTCGGCCTGTAATGCCTATGATCGCATCAGCGATATCGGCGAGGCGCCGAAACCCGGCGGCATCGAAGATCCGACCCACGCGCCAGGCTACGTCCCGGTACGTATGCCCATGCCGCCGCCTTCCCTGGCGGAGCGCCAGCCCAACTCTCTTTGGCAGACCGGCGCCCGCGCCTTCTTCCGCGATCAACGGGCGAGCCGCGTCGGCGACATCCTGACGGTTGTCGTCACGATCAATGATCAGGCCCAGCTGCAAAACGAGACCAAGCGTTCGCGCAACAACGCCGACACGGCTAATGTCACGAGCTTGCTGGGTTTCGAAAGCAAGCTCTCCAATTTCCTGCCCAAAGCGGTCAACCCGGCTGACCTTGTCAGTGAAGGCAGCACCGTGAGCAACGATGGCAAAGGTACGATCGCCCGACAGGAGCAGATCAAATTGCGCGTCGCCGCCGAGATCATTCAGGTCCTGCCCAACGGCAACCTTGTCGTGCAGGGAAAACAGCAGGTCAGTGTGAATTTTGATATGCGGGAATTGACGATCCATGGCGTCATTCGTCCGCAGGACGTCGCCTCCGACAATACTATTACCTACGACCAAATCGCCGAGGCGCGCATCGAATATGGCGGCAAAGGCACCGTGCAAGACGTTCAGCAGCCACGTTATGGTGAGCAGTTGCTCGACATCCTTATGCCCTTTTAGCCTGCGGTCCTGTTCGAGGATGCGAGCGCCGCCTGACCTGCGGCGCGGCGTTAATCGTGGGACGGGAGTTGGGCTTGGTCATGGCCACCACCAAGAGTATTGTCGTGATTGTGAGTGTGACCGCTCGAGAACCCAAGATGCGTCCCTGGATCGCAAATCTTGTCACCACCCTGCCCTGAAACGCAAAGCCCACCGCTCTCGACCTGGATCGTTGAATGCCCGATCGAGAAATCCTGGCGCAATTTGGCGTTAATGTTTTGGATCACTTGCGCCGACTCTGCCAGGGAGTAGGCGGGCGGTAATGTCACATGGCAACTCATAAAATAAAGCCCGTCTCCGAGCGCCCAGACATGCACGTCGTGGACGCCGCCAACACTCGGGACTGACTGGATGGCTCTGACGAGCAACGCCATATCGATCTCTTTAGGCACACTTTCCATGAGGATGGCCGCGGCTTCCCGAACGATGCCTATGGCGGAAAACAGAATGAAACCAGCGATCAAAAACGAGACCGAGATATCGGCATAAAGCCAATGACCGTAATAAGTGGCCAGACCAGCAACGACGACCGCAGAAGCGGATGCGGCATCGCCCAGCATATGCACAAAGGCAGCCCGGATGTTGAGACTGTGCTTGGCGTCGGCCGCCAGAGTGAAGGCTATCAGCCCGTTGACGAGCACCGCGCCCACGGCCACTGAGATCATGATCAGGGCATTTGCTGTCTCCGGATTTTGCAGACGCTTGATGGCTTCAACGCCTATGAACAAAGCGATGACGACGAGGGCTGCGGCGTTAAAAAGGGCCGTCAGGATCGCCGCTCGGTGAAAACCATAAGTGTGCCGCGCCGTCGCCGGTCGTTTGACGACCGAGGCGGCGTAGACGGTCAGTCCCAACGCCAGCGCATCGCCGAAATTGTGAACCGCGTCGGCCAACAAAGCGAGAGAGTGAGACCAAAGCCCGGCCGTGGCCTCCGCCGCCGAGAAAGCCAGAGCGATGGCCAGAGACAGCCACAGCCGGTTTCCCGGCGCGGTATTGTGTGTATGTCCTGCCCCCACGCCCGACTCCGCTTCGCCTTCAGCCCCGAAAGGTGCTTTAGGCGGCCGTCCAGCCGCCATCGATTGACAGCAAGGCCCCTGTGATGTTGGCGGCACTGTCGCTGCACAGGAACAACACAAGACCACCGATCTGCTCGACCGTTGTGAATTCATGGGTCGGCTGCGCGGCGAGGATCACGTCCTTTTTGACCTGCTCTTCCGTCATGCCACGCGTCTTAGCCGTATCCGCGATCTGCCCGGCGACCAAAGGCGTCCAGACATAACCGGGACAAATGGCGTTGCAGGTTATCTTATTCTGGGCTGTTTCGAGCGCGACCGTCTTCGTGAGACCTGCCAGACCGTGCTTAGCCGTGACATAAGCTGACTTGAAGGGCGAGGCCACAAGCGCATGGGCCGAGGCTATCTGGATGATGCGGCCCCAGCCTTGCTTCTTCATGGCGGGCACGGCCGTCCGGATCGTGTGGAAGCTCGCCGTCAGATTGATGGCGATGATCTGGTCCCAGGTTGCCGGAGGGAACTCCTCGATCGGCGCGACATGCTGAATGCCGGCATTGTTCACAAGAATATCGATCCGCCCCCTTGAGCCTATGGCGGTGTTGATCATGTCTTGAATCTGGTCAGGCTTGGTCATGTCGGCCGGATGGTAGATGGCCTTGATGCCGAAACGCGCCTCGAGATCGGCACGTTGCGCCTCGATCTTCGCAGCATCCCCAAGACCATTGAGCACAATGTCAGCGCCTTCGGACGCAAGCTTTTCGGCTATCGCTTGCCCTATGCCGCTCGTCGAGCCGGTGACGACGGCGACCTTGCCCTTTACTGCTGCCATGGGAATCTCCCTGTCTGGAACCAAAAGAAGGCGACGATAGCCGAAAGACGTCCATCGCGGAAGCCCGGCATCCGCGCATTTCGGTTTTTTCTTGCGCTCTTCTCCGCGTGTTTTATAAGGGTTTCATGCCCGGATCCGGATCGCCTCGTAAAATATCACTGTTTGCCCATCTTTTAAGGATGCCGGTTCTGGCGACCGCGGCAGTCATCATAATAGCCGCCCTCTGGATCACGGTCGCGGCCGTTCGAGAAGATCTTGTGTTCGCGCAAGGAACAGGCCAGGTCATCGAGCTCATCACAACAGCCCGTGAAATTGCCGTCAACGACAAGAATTTTGCGACGCAGCCAGGCGAAGACATCCTCGCACGGCTGATACGCGCTAAGAGAATTGCCGGCGATCCCGATATGTCGCCAGCCATGATCATGAATCCGTGGAAAGGTACTGTGGCGTCGATATCGCCTTCACCTTCTCTCATGCGTATCGAATCCGAGGTGCCGGCTCGGATCTGTCGGCGTCTTGCCTTGTTTGTCGTAAAAAACGGCGGGGACTTAGGTCTCGCGGCGGTAGAGACCCGGGCCGACGACACCAAAATATGGCAGCGCCCTTACGATCGTGCCGCCGGCACACAAGTCATATCCAGCAGCGATCGGATCGAAGCCGCATGCGGACAGGCGCAGCGCATCAACCTGGCGCTCGTTTTGACGTTGCGATGAACGTTAGGGTGAAGAGCAGCACTGAGCGGATTTGCGGCTAGATGGGCCGCGACACGCGTTCCCCGAGGCCCTCGGGATCCTGATGGACGATAATGTCAGCGCCCGGAAATGCCCGGCAGACTTCCTGAATAATTTTATCCGAAACCACATGCGCGTCGCGCAGCGTCATGAGCGGATCCATCTCCACATGCAGCTCCATGAACGCCCGGTCGCTATCGGACCGCGTGCGCATATCATGCAAGCCGCGCACACCGTCTTGTGCCTCGACGATTGCCTTGATTCGAGCCCGGTCGTTGTCTGGCAATTCGTGATCCATCAATATGTCGAGCGCGTGCCGGGCAATATGAAAGGCGGTGACCGTTAGACCGGCCGCAATGATGAGAGCAAAAATGGGATCGAACCATGTGATCCCTGTGCCCTGATACAGCGCAAAGGAGCCGATAACGGTGATATTGATGACGAGATCGCCAATATAGTGCAGCCGGTCCGCTTTGATGGCCAGGGAACTCGTTCGTTGCACCACATGATTTTGAAACCACACAAGGGCACCCGTCAGAAGGATCGCAACCCCCATGACGATGTAGCCAAGCCTTTCATTTTGCAGGTCGTGCGGATGATAAAGTCGGTTGATCGCCTCGTAACTCAAAAGGACCGATGACCCGGCGATGAATGCAGCCTGGGCCAGTGCTGCAAGCGGCTCGGCCTTGCCGTGACCGAACCGGTGATTGTAATCAGGGGGGCGCAAAGCGCTCGCCACGCCATAGACGGTGACGAGGGACGACATAAGATCGATGGTCGAATCCAGAAGCGAGGACAGCATAGCCACAGAATCCGTGACCAGATATGCACCTAGCTTCGCGCCGATGAGCGTGACGGCGACGCCGACGCTTGCGTAGGTGGCATGGCGACGCAGCCGCTCCGTCGCGCCCGGGGAGGTCTCAGTGGCCGTCTCAGCTTCCGTCTCGGGCAGGGCTTCGGGCGTCACGGGTAGAGCCTTTCGATTGTCCAGGCTTTCTCGGTCGCGGGGCGTCGATAAAGGACACGATCATGAAGGCGAAACTCTCGCTCTTGCCAGAATTCAATTCGCAACGGCCATAGGCCATAGCCGCCCCAGTGGGGCGGCCGGGGTACGGGTTTTCCTTTAAATTTCGTTTCGATATCGTTTGCTTTTTGTTCGAACTCCTCCCGAC
>JALYJG010000092.1 GCA_030775365.1 Pseudomonadota bacterium | reverse complement strand
CAATCTTGTCCTCGGTTGCGGTGGGTTTGCCGCTTCGATTGCGGAGCAAGGCAGGCGCAGCCCTCAGGACGGACTCGGCGACCGCCAACGGTCTCGCACGGGCCCTTTACACCGGCAGTACTCCCGCAAATGCTGCCCGAGGCCGTCTGCGAAAAGTTCCTTTGCCAACATGTCCGCGCCGCACGACGAGACCGAAGGGTTTAAGAATGCCAGCGATGTTGTTTTCGAGGCTTGTCTTCTGCTTCACCAGTTGCTGGCGAAGCGCCAACAAGGCGCGCGCCTCCTGGCTGGTTTGGCTCCTTATGCTCACTGGCCTAATAAATGCCTCGCCCATGCGCACCAGTTGGGCCAGGCCACGGGCATCGTTCTTGTCTGTCTTATTAGGGTGGGTCTCCAAAAATCGATGCGCCTGGAACGTCTCCAAACAAATTATAGGCAGCCCCAGATTCCTGAGCTCTACATATAGCCAGTTGCTCATCGCTCCGGCTTCCAGCCCCGCCTTGGTGACCTTGCCAATCTCGATGTGGCCCTTAACCCAGCCGTGAATATCGCTCGGCAAGGTCAGCGCTTTACCCTCGGCAATGCGGTTGCCCTCACTGTCCACAATGCAGATCGCTGTTTGCCTTTGCGAGACGTCCAATCCGATGTAGTACATCTGCCCCTCCCCTGTTAGTTACGGAGAGGAAAGCTTATTATGTGCCGCCAGCCAAGTCCGCGGCTACATTATGGGTAAGTCATGACCCACGGACGCGGCCCCATGTTTTCAATTGCTTGCATGGGTGATAAGTCAGGGACATAATGAGGGCATGATTTGCCGATGGTGGCAACGCGGGAACGGTAAGACCGGCCCGAGCGTTGAAGCGCGTTTTTGTTCCTACTGGCAGAGGTACGGACCCGATAAAAGCATGACGGATGCAGCCGGATGGTGTGACCGTTGCTGCCCCCCTGGACCCGAAACAGTTTGCCCAAATTGCGGGCCCCGGTCGAACCGTGGGAAGCCGCCCGAATCAGGGAAGCCCTTGAACGTCAGAAACGACGAGAGGGCCGACCCCCCGCCACTGATGATGATGTGCTTTTTTAAGGTTCCTGAATGAAATACGGCTATGCCCGCGTCAGCACCGACGACCAGAACCCGGCCTTGCAACTCGCCGCCTTGAAGAAAACCGGGTGCAAACCCCAAAACATTTTCAAGGACGATGGCATATCCGGCGCGACGACGAAGCGCCCTGCCTTTCTCCGTTGTCTGAAAACTGTGCAGGACGGCGACACTCTTACAGTCTGGAAACTCGACAAATTAGGCCGCAGCGTGCGCGACCTGATACCGACGTAGCGCAATAGCAATATTCCATTCCAATGGAGTGCATGACGCGCGAGTTTCTCGAAGCCGTTAAGCAGCATCTCAAACAAGACGGGATTTTGATCGTCAATATGCTTTCGGCGCCCGATTTCCACGACAAATTCTCGATGCGCTATGACAGGACCTTTTCTGCGGTCTTCCCGGTCCATGCCCGCCAGAGCATAGGTGCCCCCAAGAAGCCATTCAATCCATGGCCCAAGGCCGGCGGAAACAATTCCGATCTGGTGGCATGGCCCGGCTTCGTTGGCCCGTCAAAGCTCTGACTGCGGACCTTGCAAGAAATTTGGGTCTTTCGAAAGGCGGACGGGGGCCCACCAAGCGTCTGCCCGAAGGCATCGACGGTCGGGTGGCTCTTACGCCGATCGTTTGTTGCGGCGCCAATTGAGAAGGCCAAAGGCTACGAGCGCCGCTGCGAAGAGTGGGAGGGCCTCAGGGAGCGGCACGTCGCTTACTGGTGCGTTAACGGAAATGTTGCTCAGAAGAGTGGAGCAGTCGGACTCGCATTCGGAAATGAAAGTTATTTTGGTGATAGGCGCTGTCGATGACACGCCGAAGAAGCCTGAGGATTCCGTGATTGTCTGTTGGCCGACCAAGGTAGTGCTGGAATAGACATCTTCGGTGATTGGCGCCGTCGAGACAGGGCCACCTGGTTCGGCGATAGCATTCAGAACATTCGTTCCAAAAGCTGTCACGTCGGGTCCAAAAGCCAGGGACAAGGTGTCGCCGAAGGTGTTGTTGCCTATGCGGCCTGCGGAAACAATAAGAGCCTGGGAGGTGGAAACCGGGCTAAGAGTTGCGAAGGTCACGTCCGATAGCGTCAGCCCGTTCGCATAAACGCCATTGGCCAGTCCGCTGAGATCCAAAACCTCCGCGGCTGGCGTCGCACTGAGGAAGGTGGCGTCATTGGAGTAAAACACCGTGGCCGCGACAGAGCTTGTGGGCAAAGAACCCAGAAAAATGATCGAAGCTAAAGAGGCTGCGAAGAAATGGCCGGGTCGGATCATTGTGTATCTGTCTATAATAAAAGGTTGCCGCTTATAGACAACAGATTATCTCCATGTGCCGTAAAGTCAACGTAAAGGTCAATTTTATTTGTGGGATACTGTTGGGCGATTATGCTTTACCTTCTCCTCCGGACCGTGCTCGCTTTTATAGCTAACATTTGCCGCGCGCGTGAAGATTTTTACTTGCGCGCGTGGGTTTTAAGGGGGGTCCACACTCAGGGCGCGCCCGTCTAAACCGGAGGCGCGGTCGCGTCACAAATTTTTTAAGGAAGTCGGGGGTCTTCTCGAACCGCTGGGGTTATTGGTCGGAAAAAGCAATCTCAGCCTTGCAGGAAATCGCAGACGGGTAAACCTCGGCAACTGAGCTACATCTTAAATTCTTCGCCCAAATAAACGCGCCGCACATCGGCATGGTTGACGATCTCTTCTGGAAGGCCTTCCATGAGCACCTTGCCGTCATGGATAATATAGGCCCTGTCGACAATTTCGAGCGTGGCGCGCACGTTATGATCGGTGATCAGAACCCCGATACCGCGGTCACGCAGATGCACGACAAGATCGCGAATGTCGCCAAGCGCGATGGGGTCGATCCCGGCGAAGGGTTCGTCGAGCAGCACAAAATGCGGCTGCGACGCCAAGGCGCGGGCAATTTCGAGGCGGCGGCGCTCCCCGCCCGAAAGAGCAATCGAGGGTGCCCGGCGTAAATGGGTGATGCCGAACTCCGCTAGAAGTTCGTTCAACATCATCTCTCTTGTATCATAATCGGGCTCTACGACTTCAAGGACAGCGCGGATGTTGTCTTCCACCGTGAGGCCGCGAAAAATCGAAGCTTCCTGCGGTAAATAGCCAAGGCCAAGACGGGCGCGCCGGTACATCGGAAAGGCGGTGACGTCGATGCCATCCAGCCAGATTGCGCCCGTGTCCGGCGTCACGAGGCCCGTGACGAGATAAAAGCATGTAGTCTTGCCGGCGCCATTCGGGCCTAGAAGGCCGACGACTTCGCCGCGCTTAAGAGCCAAGCTGACATCGTGCACGACCGGGCGACGGTTGTAATTTTTGCCGAGATGTTCAGCCACAAGTCCTATGCCGTGCGCCATGGCGGGCGCAGGCTTTTTGTCCTCATCCCCGGTAAAGGGAATGACTTTGCCGGTGCTTTTTTTCATTAAAGGCCTGCCCTTGGCCGCGATGAAGCGGCAGGAGATTCTTTTGTATCACCTGTTTTACCGGCTGTTTTTGACGGCAATAAGGCGCGAACGCGACCATGCCCTTCGTTCATGAGACGGCTCTGGTTCGTTTTGAAGTCGACCTCGCCGACATCGCCCGTCAACTCGGTGCCGTCGCCGCGCGAGATGCGCACATTGCCGGTCAGGACAGCGATATTGCGGTTGATGTCATAGACCGCACGGTCGCCCCGCGAGACATCGTTCTTCGTGATCACAACCACATGACCCGTCGCCGTCATCTTCGACAATTCCTGATCGCCACTCGGGGCGGTACGGAACTCGGCCGTAAGCACATCGGCTTCAACATGCCTGTCACCGGTAACAGCCACGGCGCGGCCGCGAGCCACAGCTATCCTTTTGTCTTCCCAGTATTCGAGGGAATCCCTGGCTGTCACGGTGTCTTTCTCGGTTTCGTATTTCAGGTTAGTGCCCGTCACAATCGCGACATGCCTCTCGAGATCATCGACCGCGTGATCACCGAGAATGCGTTCACGCGGATCGGTAATACGCACATTGCCATCAGCCGTGATTTTGTCGAGATCCCCTGCCTCGCTCTTGGCGCCCACGGCTGTGGCGCCCGACTTTGTGCCGGCAGACTTTGTGCCGGCTGACTGCGGACCGCCAGGTTGTGAGCCGCCAGAATTTATAACATTCGTGTCTGTGGCCTTAGGGTCTGTTCCGTTGGCATTGGGTGTCTTTAGCTTCCCAGCCTTGTCGCCTGATGCCGTTCCCGGCGGCGGGCTGCGCTCATGCGCGGTTAAGATGTCCGCCTCAACTTCCATATCGCCGCGGATGGCCTTGGCGTTGCCGCGCGCTACATAGATATGTGCATCCTGATACCATTCAAGACTTTGATCGGCGGTCACTTCGATTTGCGATGGGGCCGCTTCAGCGCCCTCTTTCGACGCGGTCTTGCCGGTGGCGGCGAGGGCCGGGCCCGCTATCACGCCAAGAACGCACAAACTTAAGAGTGACGAGAGGCGCATGCGCCTGATCCTAGGGTTTATTTTCCTCAGCCGGTTTATCAGAGGGGGCGCCGCTGTGCAAATTAAGGATGGCCTTGCCCGGGCCTTTGATCACCATGGTTTTCCCAGAATCGAGCACGCGGAAGCCCTGCCCCCTTATTTCGCCGAATCCCCCTTGTAAAAGCACAGGCTTTTCGCCCCAGGCGGCATCTTCATCGATGCTCACTTGGGCCTCGTCGGTCGTGAATTGGTAGCCCTTGTCATGAAACAGCTGCACATCGCCGCCGAGCCATAATTGGTGCTTGTCCTGATCATAGCGTCCATATTGAGCCCGGCCGGAGATCCATGCGCCCGTATCGAGCGTAATCTCGGCTTGCGGGTTCACCAAATCATAGAGATTGGTGAGGCCGCCGCCTGGGCGTGTCGCACGTTTGGCCGTCATCGAATAGGGCTGATTTTTGGAGTCCAACCCTGTGAAATGCAGATCTTCAACGACGAGGTCCGCGATATTCTTAACCACCATGGCTTTGATTTTGTTGGGATCGATCATGGGCCAGAGCGCCAGCGCAACCAAAAGTATAAGCGCTCCGATCGGCAAGATATAACGGAGCTGCGCAATGCGCTGCGTCGTGCGGCTGGAGCGTGCCTTGACCGCGCGCTTGGTCTCACGCGGCTGAATGAAATCCAGCCGCCGGGCGGTTACAGCGGTATCTTTAGGGCGCTCGGTCTCGCTCGTCATGGCTTAACTCTAGCCTTTCTTGGCGCCGCCGAAAACGGGCACGGAGAAATATGTTAAGTAACTGAAAGAAAGCGATTATTCTGCGGCCCGGCGGAGGCTGGCCGGTTTTAGGGCTTTTTGTCCTTATTTTTCCATGCTAGAGCCTAATCTCGAGGAGATTTCTCAAAAGGGAAAATTATGAGCCGGCAAAATTTGAGGACAGGTCAGCTGAGTGATGTCGAGATGGCGGCCACCGCCCTTACTGCCAGAGGCGTAAAACGGGTCGATGTGGACGCCTTTACAACGGCCCTTACCCAACACGATTTTGGCGATGGGCAAGAGTTGTTCCGGCTGAAAAATAAAGTCGCGGATTCGGCTGGACCAAATTCTCACGAACTCGTCGTCAACCTCATCGACGCCGTGCTGCCCGAGTTGAAGTCGCGCCCGGCCTCTTCGGCCAAAGCCACGCCACGCTAAGGCTATTTCGGCAACGAAATATCGTTGTGATTGGGCTTGCCTGGCGGGCCTCGGCGCCCTTTTGCGACCAAGGGTCTTTTAGTCAGCTTTGCGTAACGGCCTATGCGCGAACACATCGACATCGCGCCAGCCCGCCCGGTCCAGATCCGAACGGATGGGGAGGAAATCCATCACGTGCCGGGCGAGTTCTGTGCGGCCTTCCCGTGCGAGCATCTCATCAAGCTTAGTTTTCAGTTTGTGAAGGTGCAGGACATCCGACGCGGCATAAGCGATTTGGTCTGGCGTCAAAGTAGCCGCGCCCCAGTCGGAAGTCTGCTGCTCCTTCGAGAGGTCAACGCCGATCAGATCGCGCGCCAGGTCTTTAAGACCATGACGATCGGTGAATGTGCGCACCATCACGCTTGCGATTTTGGTGCAGAAGATAGGCGCCGGCATGACGCCGAGGTAATGACGTAGCGTGCTCAGATCGGCCCTCGCAAAGTGGAACAGTTTCATGACCTTTTGATCGGTCAAGAGCGCCTTGAGGTTTGGTGCGTCATATTGACCGGGCGCTAACTGCACCAAATGGGCGTGGCCGTCGCCCGATGACAGTTGCACCACACAGAGCCGGTCACGATCCCAGTTCAGCCCCATAGACTCGGTGTCCACAGCTACAGAAGAGCCAAAGGAGAGACCGGCGGGTAGATCGCCGTGATAAAGTGTATTGGTCATAAGGCGATACCCGGTCGTTCTTAAATCGCTAGCGCTTCGCGGTCGGTGTAAATGGTGCGCGCCGTGGTCGCCATTCGAACGGATTTTAGGCAAGATGTTTCAAATTTGTACAGTCTTTTCCTGCCGGAAATTGCGAAATGACGCGCTAAAGTGTCTTGGCAGGCCAGCGCAATGAAAGAAGCAGCCTGACGGCACAGGCGAAAGATGCGTCATGCACGGGCGAAGGCGGGGGCTCTGAACCTTGGGCAGTATCGCAAAAGCTAGTCTCAGCAAGACTGGCAACTAACTTCGCGGGGCAATGTCATTTCAGCTGACAGTTGCCGCTTCGGACGCGACACAGCTCTGGCCGGTCTTGCCGTCACGCATCCCTTCTCCAAATCCGGCGAGCTTTTCTTCACCTATGATGCCAGTATCACGGGCGGCTTCGTCGAACACGCTCTCTCGTGCCGCATCCGACTGGAATTTTAGCCGTAGAGCAGCCGTTAAGTAAAAAAGCGTTCAGCATGAATATATTTGTGCCGCGCAGCCTGAAATCGAGGACATTACCGGAAAGCTGGACCGATTGACGATCTTCCGATCAAAGGCTTTTGTCACGGAAGAAACCTAAAAGCGGACGCGCTTGTGTCCGAGTGGCGCCCCAAAATTAAGGTGACGCAAACCGCCTCGATCGCGGCGATAACGATTTTAAGGCGGCGCTCTGCGGCATCGTCGCGCTTCTTTTGAACTCGCCGCAGCTATTCCGCAACTCGATAGGGCGGAAAGGCGATCTGCTCGGATTGGCTTTTCGAACTAGGAATTAATAACGCCTAACCCTCGGATTTATATCAGAGAACCGTCCAAGCCGTTCGTCAGTATATCAACTGTAAAGAATGGTGCCCAGGAGAAGACTCGAACTTCCACGACATTGCTGTCACAGGTACCTGAAACCTGCGCGTCTACCAATTCCGCCACCAGGGCTCCATTGGCCCGTAAACTAGTTATCCCCGGGCAAAACCGCAAGGGCCGCTTTAAAGCTCGTCTAAAACTAGCCGCGCCCGCTGTGATAGTTGTGCTTGGGCTGTCTTCTCCTTATAAACGCGCCGGTGGCAATCAGCCGGTCCTGACGGTTCTACATATGGCTAAAATCAATCAAATAACTGTTTTCGGCGGTACCGGCTTTATCGGGCGGCATCTCATACGGCGTCTGGCCAAGACAGGCGCCATGATCCGTGTGCCAACGCGCGACCCCGAAAAGGGCCTTCTTTTAAAACCCATGGGGGATGTCGGGCAAATCGTGCCTTTTGCCTGTTCGCCCCGTACCGATGCGGCTGTTACGGCGGCGATCGGTGCTTCGGACGTGGTTATCAACCTGCTCGGCATCCTGTTTGAAAAAGGGCAAAACAGCTTTCAAAGCGTACA
>JALYJG010000091.1 GCA_030775365.1 Pseudomonadota bacterium | reverse complement strand
CTTGAAGCGCTCGGTGGCCTCAATGAGCGCCGAGCGGATACCAGGCTCCATCGCGGAATGGCCGGCATCGGGTATAATCCGGTACTCGGCCTCGGGCCAGCGCTGATGCAATTCATCGGCCGTAATGATTGGGCAGACAGCGTCATAACGTCCCTGCACAATGACAGCGGGTATATGCCGGATCCGGTCCACCTGATCCAGCAATTGGCTGTCCGAATTAAACAGATTATTTTTGAAGTAATGCGCTTCGATGACGGCGAGTCCTGTGTGGTGCCGCTCGTCACCGAAGACCTTGGCCGCGTCCGGCGGCGGCCTTAGGGACGAGCAAGACCCTTCAAAATTCGCCCATGTTCTGATCGCTTCGGCACGACGTTGCTGGTCATCGCCCTCGAAAATGCGGATATAGGCGGATAAAAGGTCCTCGCGTTCAGCTTCCGGTATAAAGCCCGAAAACCGAGCCCAGGCTTCCGGGAAAAGGGTCCGCACCCCGTAGAGAAACCAGGCGACTTCACGTCTTTGCATCAGGCAAATGCCGCGCAAGATCAGGCCTAGGCAGTGTTGGGGATGTGTCTCGGCATAGGCAATCGCCAGAGTGCTCCCCCACGATCCGCCGAACACATGCCAGCGGTCGATCAAACGATGGCGCCTTAAAGTTTCGATGTCCTCGATAAGAAGTGCTGTCGTATTACGCCGCGTTTCCGCAAGGGGCTCGGAACGCCCTGCCCCGCGCTGATCGAACAGCAGAATACGCCAGGCCGCGGGATCGAAAAAACGCCTATGCGTTGGCGTACAGCCGGCACCGGGCCCGCCATGGAGGAATACCACCGGTAGACCATCCGGATTACCACATTCTTCCCAATAAAGCGTGTGGATCTCGTCGACCGCCAGCATGCCTCTCGCAAAAGGCTCAAGCGGCGGAAAGAGGTCCCGCGCCGCTCCGTCGGGGGGCGGCGGCAATGTTGGCAAAATAAGGGTCATGGCGAAACCTTTTGCCTTCGATCAGATCCCAATCGGGAGCGGTCTAAGTTGGACTACAAAACTCGTCGTTTACCAGTTATAAATGAAGGAAGCACAACCTGCCACAGCCGACAATCCCTTCGTTCCCCACGGGAGACCCTGTTATGAAAACCGCCGTTATTTTGGCCGCAGGTATTGGATCGCGCTTGCGCCCGCTGACGTTGGAGAAGCCGAAATGCATGGTTCGGGCCGCCGGACGACCCATACTCGATTATCAGTTGGCGGCTTATGAAGCGGCCGGTTTCGACAAAGTCTACATCCTCGGCGGCTTTCGCGTTGATGCCTTGCGTTCCTGGCTGGCGTTGAGAGCCAGTCGCATGGCGGTTGAGCTGATTGAGAACAGGGATTTCGACACAACCAACAACATGTATTCGCTTTCCCTCGTGCTCCACCGGCTCAAAGGCACTTCCTTTTATCTTTCCAATGGTGACGTCGTGTTGACGCCGGCGATCATTGAGGAAGTGGTGCGGGCGCCTGAAGGAACGAGCTGCATAGCCGTTGATAAGAGCACGTTCATGGCGGAGTCCATGAAGGTCATTATGGGCCCCTCGGGGAAGATCAGCGGCCTTTCGAAGGCGTATGCCGAGGCGGAGTCCTATGCCGTCTCTATAGACCTCTATCGGTTCTCGGTGAAAACAGCGCAAAAATTGGCAGACACGATTAGCGACCTTGTCGTGCGGCGGCAGGAGCGGTTCCATTGGACCGAAGTCGCAATCCACGACATCCTCAAAACCGAAGACCATGATTTCGTGCCCGTCGAGATCAAGGGACAGCCTTGGGTCGAGATCGATAATCTTGAGGATTTGGCGCAGGCAGATTTTCTGTTCAGCCCCTACCGCGAGCAAATTGATAAAGCCAAAAGCTTTATTTTCGATCTCGACGGTACGCTGATCATGGATGGCAAACCCATTCCCAGAGCCATTGAGGCGGTCAAAAAGGCGCAGAAGCATCGCCGGGTCTTCTTCTGTACCAATAATTCCTCGCGCTCGCGGACGGAATATGCGCAGTCCCTCAACTCTTTTGGCATTGACTGCGGCGCTGATAGCATTCTCTCGTCGACCGCAGCGACGATCGCTTTTCTCAAAAGTCGGCGGATCGGCTCCCTTTTCGTCTTGGGCACCCCTTCGCTGCAGAAAGAGTTGCAGGGCGCGGGGTTTATCATATCGGATACGCGGCCCGATATGGTCATTGTGGGCTTCGACAAGACGTTGGCTTTCGAGACCGCTTCCCGTGCAACACAACTTATAGCCGGCGGTTGCCCCTACATTCTAACCCATCCCGATGTAGCTTGCCCGACAGCGGCCGGGCCCATTCCTGACGCGGGAGCTATAGGGGCCATGATCGAGACGGCCACCGGTGTGAAGCCGATCGCGGTCCTAGGAAAGCCTAGCCGCGACATGCTGTCGCACCTTTTCAAGCCTAACGAGCTGGCCCCACATGAGGTCGTCATGATCGGGGACCGACTCGTGACGGATACGCAAATGGCCCTGAATGCCGGCTGCCTGTCGGTGCTTGTCCTCTCGGGCATAACGAGCCGTCTTGATGTTGAGAACAGCTCCATCGTCCCGTCGCTGATCATACAAGATGCGGGTAAACTGCTCGACTTTGCGTAAGGGCTCAGCTTGCTTTGATCTTTTTTCTCGCCATGGGGTGGTGTTCGGTGACCGTTTTGGTTAGCCGGTCCGAGGCCACATGCGTGTAGATCTGCGTTGTCGCGATGTCGGCGTGGCCGAGCATTGTCTGCACGCTGCGGAGATCAGCACCGTGCTCAATCAAATGGGTTGCAAACGCATGGCGCACCACGTGGGGGCTCAAGCGCTTTGGATCGAGGCCGGCAGTGACGGCCAACTTTTTAAGCAACTGAAAAAAGCGCTGCCGGGTAATGAATTTGGCGCCGTCGCGCGAGGGGAAGAGATAAAGGGATTTGCGTTTCTCGCCGAGCGTCTGCTGCCGGTGCGGCAACCATTCTTTCACAGCTCTAATTGCGGGTTCGCCAAGCGGTACGACGCGTTCTTTTCCGCCCTTCCCCTTCACTTGCACAAACCCGCGCTCGAGCTGCGCGGCGGGTAGCGGCAAGCTGACGAGCTCCGTGACGCGAAGACCGGTCGCATAGAGCAGTTCCAGCATAGCCTTCAGTCGCGCTCCGTCGGCGCCGCGCATCTTGCCGACGGTCGTTAGGATTTTTCCGACGTCATCCTCACTGAGGTATTTCGGCAGCGACCGCCCGAGTTTTGGCGCATCGATGCCACGGCTCGGATCATCTTTACGCTGCTGCTCGGACAGCAAGAACCGAAAAAATTGCCTTGTTGTCGAGAGACGTCGCGCCTGTGAGCGCGGCGCGTCTTTTCCGGCAGCTTGCATATAGGCACGCAAGTCGTTTTCGCTGGCGTCCTTGAGACTAACTTTGCGGGTCGACAAAAACCGGCTGAGATCGCGAAGGTCTCTGCCATAGGCAAGACGTGTGTTTGGTGAGGCGTTGCGTTCGGCCAGAAGCATATCAAGAAATGCCTCAATCAGAGCCGTCGCTCGCCAGTCCTCATTTGGATCTTTGCTGCCGCGACCACCCTTGCCAGCCGGTGAAAGCGGCAAAGAGGATGGCTTGGGTGTCACGGTTTAGCCGGTGGCGCCAGTATGCGTGCCGCGGTTTCGCGCGCGAGGGCGGCGGCGTCCGCCGTCAATCCTGTCAGACGCAATGCGCGGATGATGTCGAGGGTCGCCAGGAATGAAGGATCATCGGCGTTGGCCCCGCCAAGTAACAGGCTGAACAATACGACCTCACCGCGTTTTCCAACATTACTGGCCGCTCTAAGCCGCTCCAGCAGCGCGGCTGAAGGCACCGTGTGCCGCTCAGTGGCAGGGGCGCTGAGGACCCGGGCCCAGGCATCCTCAGGCACGGCAAAACCGTCTGCGTCGAACAAGAGTAATAGCGAGGCAGCGATGTCGCGATCGGCGTGATTATTGTCCTTCGGATCAAAC
Organism: Pseudomonadota bacterium; assembly: GCA_030775365.1. Classification (GTDB taxonomy): domain Bacteria; phylum Pseudomonadota; class Alphaproteobacteria; order UBA9219; family UBA9219; genus JALYJG01. The sequence continues at coordinate 3,881 of JALYJG010000091.1, read as the reverse complement.
GGCTTGAGCGTCGTATCAAGCCATTTACTCAGGTCTTGGGGGTAGTCGCTATCGAGTTCCAGCCCCGAGAGTACCGCCAAGGGCCAAACATCTTTCAGGCTAGCTGCCACGGCCGGCATGCCCACGGCCGCATGTTTGGCCTGTTTCAACCACTCAAGCGCTGACTGCGGCTTGTTGGAAGCAATGTAAATGCGTGCCAGCGCCGCGGACGAAGCGTTATTTTCGTCCGTTGCCGGAACAATGCCGGCCATGTCCTCGAGAACTTCGCCCTGGGCACCATTCAGACCGGCCGGGCTAGCCGTTTCGACGAATTTGACCGCCAGAGTGATGTGTTTGGGCGCCGTCTTATCCTGAATGGCGGCCTGATAAAGCAGCGCGTGCAGCCGCGATCCGGTCTCCTTACTATCGAAGGCATTTGAAAGCACGGCCGGCGTAAATGCGATGCTCGCATAAACCTCTTCGAGCTGCCCGGCATTGATGAGCCCGCGTTCGGCGGCGCGATCCGCAAGTGCCAACCTGGCGTTATCGTCCTTCGCTTTCATATTGATCAGAAACGGAATAAGCGCGGCATCCGGATGGGCGAAGACTTCACCCGGCAAAGGCAGATCCGATAGCTTGATCAGCGCGAGCGTGAGAGGTTTGAGCGGGGTCAATTGGCGAGGCAACTGCTTGTTGGCAGCAATTATGTTTCGTTCCGCGATAAAGAAGAAAGTTTCGTCTTGGACATTTTGTGTATGCAGCATGTCGAGAGTGAGCTGAGCCGCTTTGGTATCCTTTGCCATCAGCTGGCAGACAACAAGGAGTTTTTGCCATTCGGGACTTTTATAGCTTTTAATGATTTCGGGTAACCGGGAACAAATATTTGTACTTTCCGTGCTCAGGAGGCCGGCCTCCGCCGTTTGACGAAGCGTAATTTCGTCGACGAGATCCGGTTTCGACAACGCGATAAGTTTCCAGGCATCCTTGGCATCGCCGAGTTCAACGAGGCGGTTGACGCGCATTGAGGTGAGTGAAGGGCCACCAGCTACCTTACCAGCGGGCACATCGGCGGTCGTTAGAAGAAAACGCTGAGCCAGATTGTTGAGTAACGGCGAATAGGTCGGCAGGTTAAGAGCGGGAAGCAACTGTGTGACCAAGTCGCGCGGCGTACCTTTCCAAAGAGCCGCACCGAGCCCGCCTTCTGACGGCGAATAAAGACCGATCGATTCAGGATCAATATCGCCAATTGTTCCTGTTTCCACGGGCGTGGAGGCGGCCGTGGGTCCATTGCTCGGCGCCGGCACAGGTCCTGCGGGCACAGGTCCTGGGGGCACAGGCGCAGATGGTGGAGGCATTAAAGCCGCCGTTGCTGGCTGCCCAGTCGTGGGGGTTAAACCAACAGATGGTGTAGTTGGGGTTGCTACGGCGGCAACTGGCGCCGCGGGAGTTGGGGTTGCTGGGGTGGTCAAACTCGCGGAAGGTACGGACGCAGAGGTTATCGCGGCCGATGCAGCGGGTCCTGGGTTGGGGCTCGCATTGGGGGTGACGCCCGGCGTCACGCTCGGCGTCGCGCCGGGGACTGGGGTGTTCGGATTTGTCGCAGGCGAGGAAGCGACGGCTGGGCCACCCGCAGGAACCACTGTAACGGGAACGGCGGTCACGGGAACGGTGGTCACGGGAACGGTGGTCACACCCTGCGACGATGTCGCGGGTGAAGAGGCCGTGGGCGACGCGGACGGGGTGGGCGGGGTTATAGCGGGCGGTGTTATTGTCGCTGGCACAGCGGGCGTTGCCGGCGGGGGCGATGATAGCTTCGGCTGGCCGGCCGAACTTGGTACGGGTAAAGCGAGCGGCGGTACGGTGATTGGTGGTAGCGTCTCGGCGGCGGCCTTATTTATGTTGGACGGGGTCTGCGCTGGCGAATCCGACCGAGGTAGGAAGCTGGCTTCACGGCCAGCCGTGCTGGCACCTTCAGCCTGGGCGAAGGCGTTCGGGGCAGAACCGAGTGCCAGACAAGCACATAGAACGGCGAATTTAATGCGGGATACGGTCATCGGGAATTACTTTCTCCACGATCTGGGTGGGTGGCATCATCGACGACGTCGCCAGTCCTATAGCAGATCCAGCCACAACGATAAGGCAAATGCAGAAAAAAAGCAGTATGAACCGGCTGTTCATCGTTTCCTCCCTCCTGTCCTTGCTTGACGGACAAAGCCTATGGGATAGTTGTTTACCATGAAGGTATCCGAGTCTTCCAGCTTCGTTCCAAGTCGCACGATTGTGCTCGTCGGCATGATGGGTGTAGGTAAAAGCAGCGTTGGACGCAAGCTTGCATTGCGTCTTGGCTTGCCTTTTTTTGATTCCGATACCGAAATAGAAGTCGCCGCCGGCATGAGCGTGGCGGAGTTTTTTGAGTTTTATGGCGAGGCGGAATTCCGAAAGGGCGAGCGTCGCGTTATCGCGCGTCTCATGGAAGGCCCGCCGCATGTTCTTTCGGTAGGCGGGGGTTCATACATGGACGCCGACACGCGCAAGCTAATAACGGAGAAGTCTGTTTCCGTCTGGCTACGCGCGGATCCGGACCTATTACTTGAACGCGCTCTACGCCGAGGCACGCGACCACTGCTTCAAGTTACGGACCCCAGCGCCCGCATCCGTCAACTTTTGGTTGAACGCGAGCCCATTTACGGGCAAGCCGATATAATTGTCGAAAGCGACGATCATCCTGTTGACGAAACCGTCGAGCGCGTGTTGAAAGCGTTAAAGATATTCTTTGAGGCGCACGCAGCGACATGAGGCTTTGATGAAATCGGTGGCCGAAACGGAAACCTTTCCCCAGCCCGCCCTTGTTCCGCGGGGCAAAATAGTCACCGTCGACTTAGGACGAGGAACGGCCGCGCGACCCCATGATATCGTTATTGGCGATAATATATTGTCCGAGGCCGGTAACCTGATTGCGGTGCGCCTCGGAAAGCGCCGCTGTCAGATCGTGACCGACGAGAATGTCGGCAACTTGTACTTGCCGCGCTTGGAGGCCGTGCTCGGGGTGGCCGGACACACGCTGCTTCCCTCGATTAAAATTACCCCTGGCGAGAGCAGTAAGGATTACGCGACCTTGCAGTCCGTCCTGGATCAGATGATGCTTAACGCGATTGACCGCAACACTTTGGTCGTCGCTTTTGGCGGCGGTGTAGTCGGCGATTTGGCGGGCCTAGCCGCATCTTTAGCCTTGCGCGGCCTCGACTATGTCCAGATCCCCTCCACCCTCCTAGCGCAGGTGGACAGCTCGGTCGGCGGCAAGACGGGTATCAATACTTCCTACGGAAAAAACACTGTTGGCGCGTTTTATCAACCAAAACTTGTGCTCGTTGATGTCGCGCTCTTGGATTCCCTACCCAAAAGGCAAGTGCTCGCGGGTTATGCTGAGGTCGTGAAGTATGGGCTCATACGGGACCAGCCGTTTTTCCGCTGGTGCGAAATGCATGGTGGGCATCAGGTGCTGAATGGTGATCGGGAGGCCCAAATCCATGCGATCGGCGTCAGCTGTGCGCATAAGGCTGGGATCATCGCCCGCGACGAGCGTGAGTCCGGAGAACGTGCCCTACTCAATCTCGGCCACACTTTCGGTCACGCTTTGGAAGCGATATCGGGCTACAGTTCCACGTTGCTGCATGGCGAGGCCGTTAGTATTGGTATGGTTATGGCCTTCCGACTCTCGGCGGAACTGGGGCTCTGCCCAGCCGCGGAAGCCGATCGGGTGCGCGATCATCTCGCGGTTCTTGGTTTGCCAGTGACGCCCGCGCCCTTCGCCAATAATATCGAACAGCTCATGAGCCTCATGTTGCAGGACAAGAAAGTACAAGGCGGCAGGCTGTCTCTCATCCTCACTCACGGGATCGGCA
>JALYJG010000090.1:3112-7898 GCA_030775365.1 Pseudomonadota bacterium | reverse complement strand
GGATTAGTGACCACGGGCCGCTTGCCCCCGTCCATGAGCGCCCGCTTGGACGCGCCGGCAGGCATCCAATATGTGTGATTTCTGCGACCACAAAATGACCGAATGTGATAGAATAAGCTTTTTGGCGACAGCGAGTTGCTTGGCCGTGTTTAAAGACTTTTCCACCTGTGAAAATCGTCCCGCGACAGTGAGAGCTTGCGACAGCCCGGGCTGCGGCCATGCCGGTGCTTATCGCGCGCCGAAAAGCCGCGAGCTGGCCGAGCATTACTGGTTCTGTCTTGAGCATGTGCGGGACTACAATAAGCAATGGGACTACTTTGCTGGCATGTCCGCCGACGAGATTGAGACCCATATACGTAAGGCTGTGGTGTGGGAGCGTCCTTCATGGCCCATGGGTAACTGGCGGGCACGCGAGAAGAGCTTGCGCGACGCCGTGGAGCGAGAGTTCTTCGGTGACGGAAATCCGGACGGATACAAGGCCCCGCCGATGCCGAAGGCCGAGCGGGAAGCCCTCGAAGTGCTCGAGCTTCTTCCGCCGGTCACCTTCGCAGAAATCAAGGCCCAGTACCGGACTTTGGTCAAACGGCATCATCCGGACGCGAATGCCGGCAGCCGGGAGGCTGAGGAGACGTTCAAAAGCATCAATCAGGCATTTGCCGTGCTCAAACGCCTTTATGACGCCGAACACGCGGCATAGCTGGCCATGAAATCGCTTGCCACGCTTATCAAATTGCAAAAGACACGGGTCGACGATCAACGGCTGGCGTTGGCCAAATTGCAGGCCCGGCTCGAAGAAATGGAGAATGCGATCACGAGCCTCGAAATTGCCAAGGCCCGAGAGCAGCTTATCGCCCAGGAGCATGCGGAGGCGCGTGCGACCTATGGCGCTTTTTTAAATGCAGCCGTTCGTCAGGGCAGGGATCTCGAGAAGCAGCGCTTGGCGGCGGCCCGCGCTGTTGACGAGGCGCGGCAAAGGCTCGCGGAACTCTTCGAGGAGCAAAAGCGGTATGAAATCGCCGATGCCGCGCGTCTTGAGGCGGAGCAGCGCGAGGAGCACCGCCGCGAAACCCTAGAACTTGACGAGATCGGCAGTGTCAGCCATGTGCGGAAAAACTCCTGACGGGGCTTTTTAGGCTTAATCGCCATAGAAACCGGCCAAAAAACGCTAGACTCGCCCGCGGTTCCCCGCTACAAACGGGCCATGACGCAGGTGTGGAAGGTTGGTTCCTCGAAATAAGACCCTGAGGAGACCGTACCACGCCGATGCTGTCCTGGACAGGCAACTGGAGCAGGGCGCAGTGGAAGGGCAAATCCCGTCGTCAAAAGATGTGGCCGGTTTTGATGCGCCGTTTTGGCGCAAACCTGCTTTGTGTCGAGGGCGTTAGGAGAAAATATGGCAAAGGAAATCATCGGTCTTATCAAACTGCAGGTGCCAGCCGGCGCTGCTAATCCGTCGCCGCCAATCGGGCCGGCGCTTGGGCAGCGTGGCCTCAACATCATGGACTTCTGCAAACAGTTCAACGCCAAGACGCAGAGCATGGAAAAAGGCACGCCTATCCCGGTCGTTATCACAGCGTTTTCTGATCGCAGTTTCACCTTCATTACGAAGATGCCGCCGAACAGTTTCTTTATCAAAAAGGCCGCGAAGATCGAGAAGGGGGCCAATACGCCCGGGACTCAAACGGTCGGTACGATCACGATGGACCAAATTCGCGAAATTGCGAAACAGAAGATGCAGGATCTGAACGCCAACGATCTGGAAGCTGCTTGCAGCATGCTGATCGGCTCCGCCAGATCCATGGGCATTCAGGTCAAGGGGTAAGCCATGCACGGTAAAAAATTTCGCTCAGTTATTAAAAACGTCGATCGTAAGAAGGCTTATGCTCTTACCGACGCCGTTAAGCTTGTGAAGCAGAATGCGGCTCAGGCGCCCCGCAAATTCGACGAAACCGTTGAAATCGCGGTCAACCTCAACATCGATACCAAGCAGTCGGACCAGACGGTGCGTGCTATGATCCAGTTGCCGCACGGCACCGGCAAGAGCATGCGCGTTGCGGTATTCGCTAAGGGCGACAAGGCGGATGAGGCCAAGAAAGCCGGCGCCGACCATGTGGGTGGCGACGATCTGGCGGAAAAGATCAGTGGCGGGTTTTCGGATTTCGATCGCGTTATCGCAACACCGGACATGATGGGTGTAGTAGGCAAGCTTGGTAAGGTGCTCGGGCCACGTGGCCTTATGCCGAACCCCAAGCTTGGGACAGTGACGCCGAACGTCGTGGAAGCCGTCAAGGCGGCCAAGGCAGGTTCGATCGAGTTTCGCGCCGAAAAAGCGGGCATTGTCCAAGCCGGCATCGGCAAGGCGAGTTTCACCGAACAAGCAATCCTCGAAAACGCCCGCGCCTTTTTGGGTGCGGTCGCAAAAGCGCGCCCGAGCGGTGTAAAGGGAACCTACATCAACCGAATCACACTGTCCTCGACGATGGGGCCTGGCGTGAAAGTCGATGTGGGTACCGTATCCGGCGAAGCTTGATCGGTTATCTTAGAATATTTCTAGGCAAAAAAGCCCAACTCGGTATAATCGCGCCAGGTCACTCTGGCGGCGAGTCTTATGGCATGAAAACGTTTCTGTACCTGCTTCTCTCTTCGTGCGTTCTGGCGGCGTGCAGCACGTCCATCGACATGACCTATTACTCCGATCCCCCCGGCGCCACCGTCTATGAAGAAGGCAACGGCAAGATTGGCGTTGCGCCCGTAACCCTAAAATACAGCCCTTTTGACGACAGAATTGAGGGGGGCAGCGTTCAGGTGCACAAGCTAACAGCGACCTGGGTCAGCGGCGTAACCGTGACGGCTTCGCCAGGTGCCATTCCCATTTCAGACGAGCGCCAGGCCGCCTTTACTTTCGTCCGCCCGCGCGACGCCTTGGGTCTTGCTAAGGATGAGAAATATGCCGAAGATTTCATGCGCAGCCCGCGCCTTGAGCAACAAAAATTCGTGCACCCGCTCAATCAGGACCAAGACCTGTTCCAAAGTTTGGACCGCAATTTGAATTGTGCGTTTTACACCCTTATTGAAGCGGTTTACGCCGACTGCCCCTAAGCGCCAAAGAGCTGCGTTTTTTCGTTTGCTTTATGGGCAGTCTTTGGCTACAAGACGGCATCCCGGAAACGGGGCCTTGTCCGAGACTGCAGGTATCCTCCTCGGAGGATTTAAAAAACCAGCATAGATAGGGTTGAAACTGCCGAGGGCCAGAAGGTGCTATCCACCGCGGCCGCCATGCGTTTCAGCTTATTTCTCTCGGACAAAATGAAAATTTGAAATGTGATGCCCGCTTTCGGGCATGACGTGGATTTGTCGGGAGGACACATGTCGACAGCAGTCAAAAGTGCCAATCGCCTTGCCAAGGAAAAGCTAATCGCGGAGCTGGGCGACGAGCTTAAGGACGCCGAGATCATCGTCGTCACTCAACAATCGGGACTAAATGCGGATGAAACGCGCGATTTGCGGGTTCAGATGCGCAAAGAGAATGTCGGATTAAGGATCGGTAAGAACACGATCATCAAGCACGCTATCAAGGGCACGCGTGTGGAAGGCCTTGAGAAGTTTCTTCATGGACCTACGGCTCTCGCATACTCCAAAGATCCCATCGCTGCCGCCCGTGTGGCCGTAGCATTTGCCAAAAAGAACGAGAAGTTCAAGGTCATCGGCTGCACCATGGGCGACCAGGTGCTGGACGAGGCGCAGACGAAGGCCTTGGCAAGCCTGCCATCGCTCGACCAGCTCCGCTCGAGGCTGATCGGCCTTCTGCAGGCGCCGGCGACCAAGATTGCCTGTGTTCTGCAAGCCCCCGCCGGCCAGTTGGCGCGGGTCCTTGCGGCGCGCGGTCGTCAGGAAGCGTAAATAGAGAAAACGAGGCCATGAGGCCGAGTTATTGGGTGTAACTGAAGTCAACTAAAGGGAGAGCAGGATGTCGAAGTTAGAGAAAATCGTTGAAGAACTTTCAGGTCTGAGCGTCATTGAAGCGGCTGAGCTGTCGAAGCTTCTGGAAGAAAAATGGGGCGTCAGCGCCGCTGCTCCGGTCGCCATGGCGGCCGCAGGCGGTGGTGCGGCAGCCGCCGGCCCGGCTGCCGAAGAAAAGACCGAGTTCACTGTTGTGCTGGCAAAGTCCGGTGACAAGAAGATCGAAGTCATTAAGGAAGTACGCGCTATCACGGGTCTTGGCCTCAAGGAAGCCAAGGATCTGGTCGAAGGTGCTCCTAAGACTGTTAAGGATGCCGTTTCCAAAGCTGATGCCGAGAAGTTCAAGAAGCAGCTTGAGGCGGCCGGCGCCACGGTCGAACTCAAGTAATTCGATCCTCTTACGGGGTATGAATGGCAAAGGGCGGGGGCTTCCCCGCCCTTTTTGCATGCGCGAAAAATAGTGAATCCAGAGGTATTTTCTGCTATGCAAAGGCCCGCAGCCGGAAACGTTTACGATGAATGAACAGGAAAACCTGCAGGAACGCCTTGCCGAATTGAAGGCCGAGCATCGCGATCTCGATGATGCCATTCACGCCCTATCGCAACGTGGGGTGCCGGACATGATTCAGATTCAACGACTTAAAAAGCGTAAGCTCATTCTGCGCGACGAAATAACGCTTATCGAAAGCCGCCTGCTTCCCGACATTATTGCTTAGACGGTGCCAGAACGAGTTCAGGCAGTCCGCGTTGGACGAGCTCGTCATGTGTCCCGGTCAAGGTGAACGACTTCACGCTGTTCCACAAGGGCACGAGATCGCCGTAGTGG
>JALYJG010000090.1:0-3102 GCA_030775365.1 Pseudomonadota bacterium | reverse complement strand
GGCGCGAAAAGATATGCCCCGACTCTCCGGTCGTGATCATGAAGCGCAACTGCGACGGGTCGTTCAAATCATAAAGGCCCCGGAAGCCGCCGCCGTGTGTCCTCGCAAACGGATGGTCTGGGTCGGACGCGCTGCCGCCGCCACGATCAAGGGTATAAAAGTCGCCGCTACTCTTAACGTCGAGACGCGAAAAGAGGCTAAGGACGGGTACGTGGCTGTAGAATTTGTGGCGTAAAAGCGTGACATGTTCATCACCCCACCGCCAGTGATTCATGTCGATGCCGTGTCGCTTGGCAAGGAGTGTGAGCGCGCTGTCGAGAGCCTCGAGGATCACGGTATTGCAATCCTTGCCGCACCAGGCTTCGGTCTCCTTGCCCGGAAAGTCATGGCCGAGAATATAAGCGATACTGGTGGCGCTGTAGGGGCCATTCTCCCGAAGAGCGTTACCCGCTTTCCTTGCCAGCAAGAGTTTGTGCATCTCAGAAAGCCAGGCCTCGAAAATCACGGGCTCGGGACGGTCCTTGTCCATCGTGCCGTCCCAGCCATGCAGCATGTAAATCGCTGCGATAGCGCGAGGATCGACCGGGTGCTGCGCCAACAGATAAGGCAGTAGCTGGCGTGCCGCCAAAGACAGATGGTCCGCTTGCATCATGGCCGACGTATCGATCGTATGCGTGCCTATCGTGTCGAAGAATTGCTGCATACGCTGGGCCCGGTAGGGTTCTTCCCAGTCGACCCCCATGAAGTAGGGGAACCCAGGTCCGACGATGGCATTATTGGCGTTGAAAATGAAACCGACATCCGGATCAAAGAGCTGGGGCACCTGCGCAAACGGAATGGTGCCTGCCCAGTCGTAGCTGCCGGTCGCGCCGTCCACGGGCACGGTGCCGTCGCCTGATTTTCGGATCGGTACCAGGCCCGGACTAATGAAGCCGATATGCCCGTCCGTATCCGCATAGACGATGTTCTGCGGCGGTGCCTGATAGAGCTGAAGCGCTGTCAGGAATTCCCCTTCGTTTTGTGCCCGGTTGAGCCGCATCAGGGCTTCCGAGGTTGTGTCGTCGGCGCCGAGCGCCGTAAAGGCAAGCGCCATCACCCTCTTGCAGGGAACGGGGTTTACCGGACCGTCGGTCGTGGCCGGAGTGACGATGGGGAAGGTGCAATTGCCCGTATTGGCCAGTTTTGCCATCTCGTCGTTGATATCGGACATGACGGGTCCATGACGCGTAGCGCGCACTGTCAGCAAGACATCGTCCGCACCTTTCACATGAATTGTCTCAGTATGCATATCAAACGGGCTGCTGCCCTCCGGGGTCATATAGCGATCGGAATCCTGCCGGTCGACCGTCTCCACAAAAAGATCCTGGACATCGCTCCCGGTCGTCGTGAAGCCCCAGGCGATGTGCTCATTTTGACCGAGCAGAACGACCGGAAGTCCCGGGACCGTGGCGCCTTCGAGCGATAACTCGGGAGTCACGATCCGTGCCAGATACCAGAGCACCGGCGCTTCGAGACCGAGATGCGGATCATTGGCCAAGATCGGTTTGCCACTGGCCGTGCGTTTCCCGGAAATGACCCACTCATTGGAGGCAGGGTGGTCAAGGCCTGTGAACGCGCCAAGACCATCGGGGGCACTGGCTTCGGTTTCGTCAAACGAACGCAGGTTTTCGATTTCATTGCCCGCCGCTGGTTGCGGGATCGCCGGCTCCGTCGTGATCGGTGTACCGACGGCGAGCGGCGGAAAAAGGGCGTTCATCTGGCCGGCGTCCAAAGTCCTTTTCAGCTGCGCCCGAAGGATCTCAGACTTATAGTTTTTGCTGAGCTCGACCGCCATAAGCTTGCCCCAAACGATCGAGTCGGCCGGCTGCCATGGCTCGGGCTTAAGGCCGAGCACAAGGAACTCGGGCGGCAGGGCCTTTCTGTTGGCCTTGAGCCACGCATTGACGCCGTCGGCATAGGCCTGAAAAAACTTTTGTGCGTCCGGGGTCAACGCCTCGAAGCTGCTCTGCGCCAACTTATAAAGTCCTAGCGTACGGATGAACTTGTCGATACTGAGTCCATCAGGCCCCAGGATTTCGGACAGGCGGCCCTGGCCGGCGCGCCGTTGCATTTCCATCTGAAAAAGACGTTCGCTCGCATGCACATAGCCGAGAGCACGTGCAGCGTCGTACATCGAATGCGCAAAAATGTGAGGCACACCGTACTCGTCCCGCACTATATGCACAGGATCGGAGAGACCTGGCATCGACGCCTGGCCGGCGTAGTCCGGCATCGCTCTCCAGAACAGCCAGCCAACAACGCTGCATGCCGTAACTCCGCTTACAAGAATGAGAACGAGAAGGACCTTCAAGGCTCGCTTGCTAGTCGATTTCAAAGAGGCGGACTCCTATTCGCGGTTAATCAGGATGGTCTTCTTCAACGTGAAGTGCTCGCACATGGCTTCGAGCGACGCTTCCTTGCCGATACCTGAGCTCTTGATTCCACCATAGGATAAATTCGCCTGCACAACCAGATTTTGGTTCACCTGCACAAACCCAGCCTCGAGTTGCTGCGCTCCCTGCAAGGCCCAGCCGAGGTCTTTGGTCCATATTGTGGCGGCGAGACCGTATTCGCAATCATTAGCCATCGCGATCGCCTCCTCGAAATTATCGAAAACGATAACGCAAGTCACGGGGCCGAAAATTTCTTCGCGGGCGAGCCGGTGGTCGTTCTTCAATCCTGTGAATATCACGGGCTGCATGAAAAGTCCCTTAGCCAGGCGGACATCTTTAGTCAGGTGCCCACAACGCAAAGCCGTGGCACCTGCCGTTTTTTCGCCCAAGGCCACATAGCTCTGGACGCGTTCGAACTGCTGGGGCGAAATGATACTGCCAATGTCGGTCGCTTCATCAAACGGATCGCCGATCTTCATCGCATCAACCTTGGCCTTCAAGAGGGAGATGAACCGATCATGAAGCGAACGGTGCACAAAAATGCGGGACGCGCATGTGCAGCTTTGGCCCTGGCGCGTGAAGCGGACGCCGATAACCGCGCCGGCCGCGGCGCGTTCGAGATCGGCATCTTCCATGATGAGCATGGGACTTTTACCGCCCAGTTCTAGGG
>JALYJG010000089.1 GCA_030775365.1 Pseudomonadota bacterium | reverse complement strand
AAATCCGTCGTGCGATCGACCCCGAGGGTCTCATGAATCCAGGAAAGATATTTGACGCCGAGACCGATAAGCCTTAAAGCCCAGTTTTGGCGATACTCAGAAACGACAAGAGAGCATTGTGGCAGCGACCCTTCTTTTAAATGTGCAGGAAGCCGTTATCCGTTTCGGCGACAAGGTTTTATTCGAAAATCTGTCTTTCAATATCTGCGAGCGCGACCGTATTTGCCTGGTCGGCAAGAACGGCGCCGGCAAGACAACGCTCATGAACATCATTACCGGCCAGCGCGAACTTGACGAAGGGCTCCGCTGGCAGTTGCAGGGGGCGACGGTCGGCTATCTGCAGCAAGATATCGAAATCAAGCCCGAGCAAACGGTGCGCGACTTTATTTTCGCTGAGCTGCAAAATCAGGATGGCAGCCATGATTACAAGATCGAGCGGGTCGTGGCACCTTTGGAGCTCGATATCGACGCTAAAATGGGGGCGCTGTCGGGCGGCCAGCTGCGCCGGGCGGCCCTAGCGCGGGCACTTGTCGAGGAGCCCGATATCCTTTTGCTCGACGAGCCGACGAACCATCTCGATCTCGACATTATCGAATGGCTTGAAACCTATCTGAAGTCCTATCGCGGTGCCTTTGTCTGCATCAGCCATGATAAAGTGTTTCTCAGCAACATATCCGACAAGATTTTCTGGCTCGATCGGGGACGTTTGAAGACTTGCCCGCGCGGCTTCGGCTATTTCGAGGAATGGGCGACGATGATCCTCGAGCAGGAGGAGCGCGAGCTTAAAAACCGTCAGAAGGTGCTCGATCAGGAAGTCGAATGGGCGAGTCGCGGCGTCAAGGCGCGCCGCAAGCGCAATATCCGCCGCGTCGATCAGATGAAAGCCGAGCGCGAGCGCCTGCGCGTCGACAAAAACGCCCTGAAGCAGATGCTGTCGAAAATCGCCTTCGCCCCTATGGAAGCGGCCGAGACGTCATCGCGCATTGCCGCCGAATTCTATAACGTCTCCAAATCTTACAGTGAGCAGGGTAAGGAAAAGATTATCCTCGACAAGCTTTATTTGCGTGTCCAGCGCGGCGATCGCATAGGCATCGTTGGCAAGAACGGCTCCGGCAAGACGAGTTTTCTACGGCTTTTGATTGGTGAGCTCAAATCGGACACCGGCACGGTTAAGCTGGCAAAAGACATCGCTTTTTCCTATTTCGACCAAAAGCGTAAAGACCTCAACCCCGACCATTCTCTGCATCGCGTCTTGTGCCCCAACGGCAGCGATTATATCGATGTCATGGGCAAGACCCGCCATGTCTGTGGCTATCTGAAAGATTTTCTGTTTGATCCGCGCATGGTGGCGCAGCCCGTGAGCACGCTGTCGGGCGGACAGAAGAACCGGCTCATGCTCGCCAAAGCTCTCGCCAATCCGGGCGCGCTCCTCATCCTGGACGAGCCGACCAATGATCTCGATATGGATACGCTCGATATGCTCGAGGATATCCTTGCCAATTACAAGGGCACGCTGCTCGTCGTGAGCCATGACAGGGATTTCCTCGACCAGACCGTGAGCCGGATTTTAGCCTTCGAAGGCGACGGAAAGATCGAAGCCGTGATCGGCGGCTATCAGGACTATGTTGCCAAGCGTGCGGCGCGCGCGCACCCCTCCGAGACAGCTGCGCCCGCGGCCGCGCGGCGCGCGAAGGCGCCTGCAGCTTTGCGCCTTAAGGATCCGGTAAAGAAACTGACTTATACGATGCAATACGAACTCAAGAACCTGCCCGACAGTATGGGTGCTCTCGAAAAGGAAATCGCATCCATAGAGCCGCGGCTCGCCGATCCCACTTTGTATGCGAATGATGCTAAAGAGTTCGAGCGGCTCTCCCGTCAACTCGGCGATTTGAGGCGTAAACTCGAACTCGCCGAAGCCCGCTGGTTTGAACTTGAAGCGCTTCGTCTCAAGGACCTCGAGCAGGGGGCGGGCTAGTATGCTTTTTCGCGCCAGACCATCTCCCGAGACAGGGCATATCGAGCTCGGTGACAGGGACGTGCCGTTTACGGTTATTCGTAATGCACGCCGCAAACGCACGATCGCTTTTACGATCGACGACAATATGGGCTTGCGCATTCTGGCCCCCTCGCGCGCGAGGCTTTCGGTCATCAAAACCATGCTGCGGAAGCGCTCCCGCTGGATCGAGCACAAGATCGCGGAGCGGCAGCAAAGCCAGGCGCTCGCGCCAAAGCCCCTTGGCGCGAGGGAAGCCGTGTCTTACTTAGGTCATTTCTATAAACTTAATGTGACGCAGGACCTTGATCGCCCCCATGGCTGCCATCTGCGGCCGCGGCAATGTTTCGTCAACATTCCACTCGAGATGCTGTCGGCTTCGGCTTTGCGGGATGAGGTCCGCCTCGAGATACAGCTTTGGCTCAAAAAGCGTGCCCGGACCAAGTTTCAGAAGCGTATGGATTTATGGTCCGAGATTCTCGGGGTCAGGTATAAAAAGCTCATGCTCAGCAATCCTGAGCAACGCTGGGGAAGTTGCTCGGTCGATAACGTCGTTCGCCTGAACTGGCGGCTGATTATGGCGCCGCTGCCTTTGCTCGATTATGTCGTTGCTCATGAATTGTGCCATGTGCTGCACAAGAACCATTCGATGCGCTTCTGGCGCTGCCTTGGGCGGGTCATGCCCGACTACCGCGAACGCCGCAGGCAGCTTCGCCAAATGGGCAATAGTTTAGCGCTCTGAATCGGTGCGCTACTTCTGTGTCACAGCGCAGAAGAAAGTTGAGCGGCCGGCCTGGGCCAGGCGCCGGACGCATGGCTTTTGGCGCCCGGCCCGGCGGCAGTCCGGGCATACCGTTCCTTCCCGGTCATAAACCGCAAAGCGCTTCTGGAAATGGCCAAGCTCGCCATCGGCCTGAACATAGTCGCGCAAGGACGATCCCCCGGCGGCAATTGCTGTCTGTAAAACCTTCTTTATCGCGGGCACCAATCTCGCGATCTCCTCGGAGCTTACAGTTCCGGCCGGGCGGGCGGGATGGATCCCCGCGCGGTAGAGAGCCTCGCTCGCATAGATGTTACCAATACCGACGATAAGCCTTTGATCCAGCAATGCCACTTTGAGGGCTGTTTTTTTGGCCCTGAATTTCGCCTCGAGCACGGCTTTGGATAAAGCTCGGCCTAAAGGCTCGACACCGAGATGCCGAAATAATTTATGGTTGGATAAAGCTTCATCGGCGATGAGGTCACAAACGCCGAAGCGTCTTGGGTCATTGAAGCGCAACACAGCGCCATTGCTGAATTCGAAGACCAGGTGATCGTGCAGCCCTGCCTTAGCGTGTCCCCGTGCCATCACCATACGTCCTGACATGCCGAGATGAAAGACGAGCGTCTCCCCCCTGTCGAGGTGTATCAGGATATATTTCGCCCGCCGCTCGACCTTGAGAACCCGCCGGCCACGTAAGCGCGCCGAAAGATTGTCGGGCAGCGGAAAACGCAAATCCGGGCGGTGCACATGTGCCGCCTTTATGCGTAGGCCGGTGAGGGCGCGGGCGAGGCCCTGGCAGGTGGTTTCGACTTCGGGTAGCTCGGGCATAGGCAATCCTTAAAGGCATCGTGGCCGAAGTCATCGCGGGATAAAGTCCTCGCGCGATAAAGTCATCGTGGTACCAGACTAAATCACGGGGGAGCTGGTGGGTGGGTTTTTATAAAAAATCTGTTTTTTCAATGCGTTGTGTGTCGGGGTGAGGTGTTTTGCCCTTTTCGGCTTGAATTTATATACCGAATGGTACATTATAAATGTTACTAAACTATACGGTACGGTTTATGAAGTCAAAAACAGCCCCGGATCCTGCCAACCGGCCCTCCGTGGGCCGCCCGAAAGACGCCGCTAAAGGCGAAGGGATCATCCGCGCAGCGACCGCGCTTTTCATGAGGGATGGCTATGAACTCACGAGCATGGAAGCGGTCGCCAAAAAGGCTGACGTCTCCAAGCTCACGATCTACAGCCATTTCGCCAATAAGGACGAATTGTTCAAGGCAGTCATCCGGCAGCGCTGCGATAAACTGGCGACACCTGAGTGTTTTCTGACGCAATCGGACCAACCCGTCGAGCCGGCCTTGCTTGATCTGGCGCTGCGTCTGGCGGGGCTGATCTTCAGCGCGGACTCAATTCGGTTGCACAGGGTTGTGCAGGCCGAAGCGACGCGTCACCCGAAAGTCGTGCAGATCTTTTATGAGGCAGGGCCCAGGCGCGTGCGCGAGGCGTTCGGCGCTCTGCTGCAGGAATGGAATCGCCGTGGTCAGCTGAACGTCCCCGATATACCCGTCGCGACCGAGCAGTTTTTCAGCCTACTCAAGGGCGAGAGACTGATGCGCACAATGCTCTTGCGCGAGCCGATGCCGAATGCTGGCGAGCTCGATAAGCATGTGCGCGCGACCGTTAAACTTTTCCTCGATGCCTACAGACCTAAGACGCCTTTGTCTTCGAAATGAGTTGCCCATGAAATCGAAAAAATCAAAACTGGGAACTGTGCTTGCTCTGGCCCTCATAGCTGCGATCCTGACCGGGCTTTACGTCTTTATGCATCGTGGTGAGGAAACAACCGACGACGCCGCGATCGATGGCCGCATCGTGACCCTTAGCCCCAAGGTTTCGGGCTACATCAAAACGCTCAATATCTCGGATAACCAGCTCGTCAAAAGCGGTGACATCCTCTTGGAGGTGGATCCGGCCGACTACGTGAATCGCCGCGACCGCATGAAAGCGGCCCTGGCTGCGGCCGAGGCGGCAGCCTTAGCCTCACGCAGCAATGTGGAAACGACGAACATTTCGGCGCCGTCCAATTTAGAGGCGGCGCAGGCACAAGTGGCTGCGGCCGCGGCCAATTGGGACAAAGCTTTGAGCGATCTCAAGCGCATGCACCGGCTCAGCAACGAGGCCCGGAGCCAGGAGCAGCTTGAGCAGGCGGTCGCGAATGAAAAAGCCGCGCGCTCCAATCTCGAGGACGCGCGCGCCCGTCTGCGCGCGGCAGCCACCGCACCAAAAACGATTGCGGCAGCCGAAGCCAGCAGCGCGCAATTGGAAGCCGAGGTCAAGCAGGCTGAAGCGGAGCTGGCGCAAGCCGAAAAAGATCTGGCCGATACGAAAATAATTGCGCCCATGGACGGGCGTATCATCCGGCGCGGCGTTGAGCGCGGCGATTACGTCCAGCCCGGGCAGCAGCTGGGCTCGCTGGTTGGCAATGATTTGTGGGTGACGGCGGATTTTAAGGAAACGCAACTGACCCATATCCGGCCGGGACAGCGCGTCACGATCACGGTCGATGCGTTTCCCGATGCCAAGCTCGAAGGCAAGATCGATAGTGTACAATCCGGCACAGGCGCGTTTTTTTCGGCCTTTCCGCCCGAGAATGCCACAGGCAATTTCGTCAAGATCGTTCAGCGCGTGCCTGTGAAGATCGTGTTCGACCCGATGCCGGATGGCAGCCTGCTGCTTGGGCCTGGCATGTCGGTCGTGCCGACGGTGCATACGCGTTCGGACGCCACAAAGGACGATAGCACCAAGGGCAACGACCCATGACAGGCGAGCCGAGGCCTATCGCTACGCCTATCGCTACGCCTATCGCTACGCCTATCGCTACGCCTATCGGTATGCCCGCCGCCAAGGCGCCTCCGCCCAGAGGGGTAGCTGCTGGCAAAGGCGCTGCCGCGCCGGAGGGGGCTGGGACAGTTGTGAACCCCTATCTGATCGCCATGGTGGTCAGCATGGCCGCCTTCATGGAAGTGCTGGACACGACGATCACGAACGTCTCGCTGACGCATATCGCCGGCAGCCTCGCCGCCTCCCAGGATGAGAGCACTTGGGTCTTGACCTCCTACCTTGTCGCTAACGGCATCGTTTTGCCGCTGTCCGGCTGGTTGGCCGGCGTCATGGGCCGCAAAAACTTTTTTATGCTTTGCATAGGCGGCTTCACATTCGCTTCCCTAGCCTGCGGCCTCGCAACATCCTTGCCGATGCTGATCATCTTCCGCCTCGTTCAGGGCCTTGCCGGCGGCGGGTTGCAACCCATGCAGCAGGCTATCGTCATGGACAGTTTCCCGCCCGAGAAGCGCGGCACGGCCTTTGCCATCACAGGCATGACGATGATCGTGGCCCCGGTGCTTGGCCCAACTTTAGGTGGCTTCATCACGGATAATTACAGCTGGCGCTGGATTTTCTTTATGAATATTCCCGTCGGCTGTCTGGCGTTGTTTTTGGTGGGGCGTCTCGTCGTCGATCCTTTGCACGCTAAGGCGAAGGGACTGCTTTCGATCGATTATATAGGTCTTAGCCTCGTGGCCTTGGGTCTCGGTGCCATGCAGATCGTGCTCGACAAGGGCCAGGAAGAGGATTGGTTCGGGAGCAATTTTATCCTGACCTTCACGGCCATCGGTGCTGCGGCGCTTTTAGCCGCCATTTTATGGCTCGTGCGCCAGAAGGATCCCATCATCGATCTGCGGCTGATCGGGCGACGCAGCTTTGGGCTGGCCTGTCTGATGGTTTTCTTCGTTGGCTTCGCGCTTTACGGCTGCAGCACCCTGCTGCCGCTTCTCGTGCAGTCGCAATTCGGTTACGACTCCATGACGGCCGGCATGGTCCTGTCGCCGGGCGGTCTGGCCCTTATTTTCCTCATGCCCGTCGTCGGCAAACTTGTTAACAGGATCCAGGCGCGTTACCTGATCGCATTTGGTATGTTCATGGTCGGCATCGGCATGTGGGCGACCTCACATGTCACGCCGCAGACGGATTACCAGACCTTCGTGATGCTGCGTATCCTCCAAGTCGTGGGCCTGCCCTTCCTGTTCATTCCCAGCAGCACCATGGCGTTTTCATCCATTCCCCCCGAGAAAAGCAGCAAGGCTTCAGCCCTTTATTCCTTGATGCGCAATCTCGGCGGCAGCTTCGGCATTTCGCTGCTGCTGAGCTTTGAAACCCGGCACCAGCAATTGCACCAATCCGTGCTGGCCGCGCATTTGTCCCCGGCCAATCCTGTGTATAGGGCAACCTTTGACCATTACGTCTCTGCCATTATGGCGCTCGGTCGCACCCATGCGGCCGCGGCCGCAATCGCGACCGGGCGCATCTATCGGCAGTTGATCGGGCAATCCACGATCCTGGCTTATGCCGACACGTTCCGTTTCGTGGCGATCATCGTCTTTTGCCTCGCCTTTGTCGCGCTTTTTATGCCGCGCAATGATCCGCACCGCAAGCCTTCGCCCGACGCCGCTGGCGCCCATTAGGAACGCACGATGATTTGTCCCGCCCCTCTGTCCTACGCAAATGCCAGCGCCGAGCGCCGGCTCCTTGGAAGCCAGCCGGCCCTTATGGCTATTATGCTCGTGACTGTGCTCGGGGCCTGTGCCGTTGGGCCTGATTATGTGCCACCGCGGCCACCCCTGCCCGAGAAATGGGTATCAACGACCGAAGCTGTGACGGATGAGCAGGCCATCGACCAGGCCTGGTGGCAAAACTTTCACGACCCGATCCTTGATCAGCTCATCGCCAAAGGCATAAACGCCAATCCTGATTTGATGATCGCGGAAGCGCGCATAGCCGAGGCCCGGGCGACGCGCGCCTCGGCCGATGCTGGTCTGTTGCCGACAGGGAATTTGGCCTTCAATGCGAACCGTCAGGCCAACCGCCTGGCCTTTCCGAGCAGCGGTCCTTCGGGTTTGGGGAATCTTTTGAAGAAGCCGTTTAACACGTTTCAGACCGGGTTCGACGCCAGCTGGGAGCTCGATCTCTTTGGCGGACACCGCCGGGAAATCGAGTCCGCCAATGCGGGCCTGGAGGCCGCCGAAGCGGCGCGCGACGGAGTAAAAGTGAGCCTCATGGCGGAGATCGCGCGCACCTATCTTGATATCCGGCAGTACCAGGCACAGCTCGCTATCGTCACGTCGACAGTGGCCACTTATCAAAATACCGGCACTATCG
>JALYJG010000088.1 GCA_030775365.1 Pseudomonadota bacterium | reverse complement strand
TGTCCAAGACCATAAAAGGCTTATTGGTTTCAGGGTCTTATGGTAAGTTAGCGCCAGTTTTTTCCACGGATCCGTTGTCGTTAATAAAATGAATTTGAACCGTTACCATTCTTTACGTCATGTGCCGATCACCCTGCTTTTGGGTGCGGGCATAGCGCTGTCGGCCTCTCCTCAGGACACAAAATTGGTTCCTGACGCATCATCATCGTCGGCTCAACCCGATCCCCAGGGCGAAGTCGCAGTAGCGGAGACTTATAGCGCCGACGCTATCCGCCGCGTTAGCGCGGTCCTCGGCCAAAACCCCGACGTCCTTTTTCTCCAGGCCGACAAAATAGCTGGAGCGAAGGACCCCGCGGCCTTGCTTCCGGCGCTCATAAAAGAAGCCGCCGAGGAAAAGGGATGGCCCGCCGATCGTGTGGCCCGCACGCTGGAAGCGCTGGATGGTGATGTTTTTGGGAATAGCAAAGGCGCTGAAGTGCTGTTCGGAAAAATCAAGGAAGCGGCACATGGTTTTCCAGGTGCTTATCCGCTACCAGACAGCCAAGACCCGCTTACAGGGCGATGGGAAAGAGCGTGTCTAGTGGCGCTTCCCACGGGTCTCAACAACCCGTGGGAGCTCGACAGGAACTTTTTCGCCTCGGTGACCGGTCTCGATGATCCGGAACGGAGCTTGCCGTCAGCGGAAAAGGTGCACGCGTTTTTTGCCGAGCACGAGCAGGCGCATTGCGTCGACCGTAACCTGCGAAGCGCTTTTGTGGCGCTCGGGAACGTTGGGGGCGGCGAAAAGACCGAAGATGCTCAATGGCGCCCCGTTTTTTCGGCAGCGGCGCTTAAACTCGAGGTCGCAGCAGATACTGCGGCAGTTGCGGCGCACTTTCGGGTTTATCGCGACCCTGAATTCTTTACGGCGATCCGGCACGCGAGAGCTATGGCATCGTTCTTCGATTGGAGCCATGCAACGCAAGACTCGCTCCGGCAAAACGCGCCGGGCCGACTTCGGTCATCACCCTATGCCCCGGCTGAGATCGTCGAGGGAAATTTGAAAACCGCTAACTTCTTGCTTGAAAAATGCGCGCTCCGAGGCGATGACTGCGCGACGGACAAAGAGGTGGATCCAAAAAAACTTTATGTGACGTTGATTAGCGGTCTGAAATCCGGTGAGATTGCTGAGCCGCTGGCCGTCAAGGGCGCGAAGGATTATGCGGCAGGGTACGAATATTTTGAGCCCACCAAGGCCGGCCTTGTCCTAAAGGAATTGGGCATGGACCCCCAGCCACTGGACCACGTATTTACCGCAAGTGAGATCGACCCGCCGCGTCCGAAACTGGGCGCCTTTCCAAGATTGCTTCACGCCCTAAGATTGCATCGCTGAGCTTTCAGGCTCCAAGCCTTCTTGTCGCAGAAACTGGGCGGCCGCCGCGCAAACCTCGGCTGGATTCGTGAAATCCACGCGAGGATGGCGGAAGGGAACCCACTGAAACCGAGCATACCATAAAGTGCCACCATGCGGCGGGCGCGTATAGTCATAAGAGGCAAGAGCGCGGAAGCATTCGTGTTCTGTTTTGACGTAATTGAGGTTCAGTTTTTCGGACCTGTAGAAAGCAAGGGCCGCGCTTTTCTTAAGACGATCGGCTGAGGTCAACGTAATTCGATGTTCAGTTCCATTCGGGAATGGAAAGCTCTGCGATCGCACTTGCTGTTCAAAAAAATTATATTCGGCAAATTCCAGGATGCTCAGATGACGGAAGCTTTGGGCTACCGCATTTAAACCGTCATGGTCGGCGTTACCACCCTCATAGGCCGGGACCCAAAGCTGGTCGATATGATGTTGGTTGATGGCGGCGCGAATTTCGTCACGCACAGCAGGCAAGGCCCGCCATAAATGGCGGGCCGGTCGCGGCGACCAGCCGACGGGCTGCAGGCCAAGAAATCTGGCCGCTGTCTTTGCCTCGCCAATGCGTCGGCTCACATAAAACTCATAATGTCGGCGTTGCCACGGCCATAGGGCTTCACGCGCAATACAGCCATGCGTAAGATACAAGGCGAAGACCTCAGCACCCGCCGCGCGGGCCCGACCAATCGTCGCGGCGCAGGCGACAACTTCGTCGTCCGGATGTGGCACCAATATCAATATGCGCTTACCAAACATTAGATCGTATCCGGGGTCACGACGGGCACCCGGTGCCCCCCGCTCAGCCCGGTACCGTCATGCACGGCGGCCGTCCCATCGATGCGGATCGCTTTCATGACTTACCTGGGGAGTCGGTTGGGAGGTCAGCATAGAGCTTTTCGCGCGCGGCATCATCAAACTTGTAACTGCGATTGCAGAACTCGCAGGTGACCGTCACGAGCCCGTCGACGGCAAGCTGCTCGATCTCCTGGCGGGGCAGGGCGCGGAGCATGCTGGTAACGCGCATCTCCGAGCAGCGGCATTCATGCCGATAAGGATGAGGCTCATAGACGCGCACCCCCTCTTCATGGAAAAGACGGTAGAGCAAATCGTTGGCTGGCAGTAACCGGTCGGTCAACTCAGCTGGTTTGCAGGTTCCCATAAGCGTCATGACGCGGTACCAGTCATCCTCGAGGGCTGTATCGCTGACATGCGCTGTCCCGCCCTCGCGCGGCATGCGCTGGACCATCAAACAGCCTCCGGTCCACCGCCCCTGTTCGTCCTGGTCAACGGCCGACACGATACCTGTCGGCAACTGCTCCGATTGCCGAAAATAATGTTGCACGGCTTCGGCAAGTGTTCCGCCTTCGAGCGCCACGATGCCCTGGTATCGGTCGTCCTTATTCTTTTGATCCACTGTAAACGCCAAGAAGCCTTTGCCGAGCAGGCGCGTGTCGGGCGCGGCGTTCATGAAGTCGTGACCTTCCTGGACTTGGGCGTACGCACGCATACCGCCATCATCCGTCACATCGACGACGAGAAGGCGAACCGGCCCATCGCCTTTAGCCTGGAACGTGAAGACGCCTTCGTATTTGAGCGCGTGGCCGAGGGCCGCGGCGATAACGATGGATTCCGCTAGCAATGTAGCGACAGCCTTGGGATAGGAATGCTGATGCAGAATGATGTCGAGCAGGGATCCGAGGCGAACAAGGCGGCCGCGCAAGGCGGTGGATTCCAGCTGAAAAGGCTGAACGAGATCGGCCCTGAGGGGAAGGCTTTTTTTCATGCGGATATCCTGTGTTTCCAATGCCTTATCTTGGCATCTTACCAGATAATTTTAAAAATATCTCTGAACAAAAGGAGAACATATTGTTGACTTTTTGATGCCCGGCGGCTAGTTTGGGCGGGCCTAGAGTAGAGTTTAGGTATTGGCCGCCGGGGTGCATGTGTTTTCTTCCGAGAAAGCATCGCACCCCGGCCCCGATTCTGGGATATGAATCCTCAGAAACCTTGCGGCACCTGTCTCCCAGCACGTTCTAGACGTATAGAAACAACCTGTTATTGTGCGGTTTCAATTTTTTTGGGACCGTTCATTCATATGCCGATGCAAAAACTCACCGTTCGCCGCACCTGTTTAATTGCCATCCTTATGCTCGTCGGCTTTTCTGCCTTGTGGTGGGGGCTTTGGACGATCGCCGCGACGCGGTGCCGCGTCGCCATCGACAACTGGATCGAGGTGGGGCGCAAGTCCGGCTACGATATCGCCTATGACGGTCGAAAGATGTTCGGCTTCCCGCACCACGTGGTTTTGCGTTTCAATAATTTGCACTAGAAGAACACCGAAGGCATCGAGTTCCACGCCGATTTGATGGATCTGTCATCGGCTCCTTGGCAATCCCAGGTGTTTGACGCCACCTTCCGTGGACCTGTGCAAATTACGGCGCCGCTCGAAGGGGATACGCGCCGGTTGTCCTTGTCGGGGGAGGGCGGTCACGCCCATGTCGAGCTGGACACTGAAGGTTTTTGGCGACAAAGCCGTGTATCGCTTCCGCACGCGAAAATTGGCCGCGCTCCTGACTCGCTGTTTGGATCGGAAAGCCTGTTTCTATCGGCGGAGCGGCCGAGGCATCCGCCAAAGGATCATACGCAATCGGGACTGACGCTTGAAGGTAGCGCTGACGATATCGTGCTGCCTGAGACCATGCTCGCACCCTTTGGCCCTAAAATGGCGCATCTTGCTATGACGCTGCGGGTCATGGGGGATGTGCCGGATTTTCGCAAGCGGGATTCAGTTGAGGCTTGGAACAACGCTGGCGGCATCGTCAATTTTGACAATCTTCAAGTCGGGTGGGGAACGCTCGGGCTGACGGCCTCCGGCACGATTGGCTTTGATGACGACCTCCAACCCGAGGGGGCCTTTTCAAGCGCCATGACTGATCCGCGCGCGGTTATGAAGGAATTGATGGTGCATAATTTTATCGCCCCGCGTCAGGAGGGCATGCTGAACTCCGCGCTGAGCCTGTTTGCAAAATCGTCTAAATCCGTGAGCGGCATTGAGCTGCCCATTACGATTCAGCTCGGTGGGTTTTTCCTGGGCCCAGTGCGGATCTTCATGTTTCCCGCAATAGCCTGGCCCAAGGTATCGGTTGAGCCGGCGGATCAATCAGAACCGGCCGCTGCAACCACCCCCTAGAGACAGGGTAGCCAGGCTCGTCCAGCGACGCTTCTAAGGGGCAACATTCCCGCTCCAAAGCCTATCGGTTCTCGTCCTTTTCTCGCTGCGACGGGCGCGCGGGCCTTTCCGGGCCGCCGTTGTATTTATTTAGCCTGCGTTGCTCGCGGGCTCGGGCGTTTCGAGCTGCTTGCGCATCACAGCGAGCAAGCCGTCGATCTGCCCGCCATGTTGTTGAATGACGGCAGAATATTCCTGACGCTGGGTCACACTGAGGCTAACACCTTCGACGACCACGTCGATCACGCCGAGCTTGCCGTTGCGCTGGCGGACGCGCCAGTCGATCACGGTCGGCTGGGAACCATCGGGATGTGTGATTTGACTCGCGACGATGAAGTCCTTGTCGCTTTCGGGCCGGGCCGCGGTGACCTGGAAGCCCTCACCGGTGTAAAGAGTCAGCCGATCGCCGTAGCTTTTGACCACGAGCGCCTGAAACAGCTTCATATACTCTTTCTGCTGGTCGGGCGTCGCCGTGTTCCAGCTGCGGCCGATCACGAAACGGCCGATCGTCATTAAATCGAAGGAGTCGCTCAGGATGGTCTGAAATTTTTCATTGCGCTGAGCAGGGTTGACATTCTTGTCCGCGATGATCGCGATGGCTCGGTCCCCGAGGTCCTGAACGAATTTCCCGGCCGGGGTCTTGAGAGCTTCATCATGCGTCTGAGCCGCAGGTGCGGACGGTGCGGCTCCTGCTTCGCCATCCTGGGCAAAGGCGGCTGCAGGGCCCGCAACGGTGAGGGCAAGAAAAGCGACTAGAAAAGCCGAACGTAAAACGGCAACCATACGAATCTCCTCAGCAATGGCGGGCGGGTTAAGCTTTATAACTGGTCAACGCAAGAAAACAAGACTGTATTAAACCTACGCTCACGCACGGTTTTAGTCGGGATAGACGGGCCGCTTGGGCGGGTGTGACTTTTAGGATTATGGTCAAAACAAGATGCAAAAACACGATGAATCTGCATTGACGCCATTCTTTTGACATGCTCTTTTGTCATTCTATCAATACCGGTCCACCCGGGCCGAATTCACCCCATGGAAAGGACTCCCAAGATGCGTTCGATGAAACTCCTCGCTGCGACAGCTTTAGTTGCGGCTCTCGTTGCAGGCCCCGTTCTGGCGCAGGACGCCGGTGGCGCGATGTCTCCGACGACCACGGACTCAACGACCACCACCAAGACGGTGTCGACGAAGCACCACAAGAAGACAAAGCACCACAAGAAGTCGAGTGCTACGACAGCTCCGGCAACGGACGCGACGACAGCTAAGTAAGCTGCGTCTGGCCTGATAAATCAAAGAGACCGCCGCGTCGGCCTGTCCACGCGGCGGTTTTTTTGTGTCTCCCGTCTCAGCGCCGCGTCGGCCGTACTTAAAAAGCGGCTTCGCTACAAGTCATCTGTTGTTTTGCCGCAGCACGTCTCCAGCGAGATAAAGGGAGCCACAAATTAGCACCCGCCCTAGGGGCGATGTTTTGGCGATCTCGCGCAACGCGGCAGCGACATCGATCGCCGTCGTCACGTTCTGGATTCCAACCTGGCAGGCTTCCTCCCGCAGCGCTCCAGCCGATAGGCTTTGCGGCTCGTCCGGAATCGGCACGCAGTGCAAGCTTTTTGCGAAGGGCGCGAGCGGTAAAAAAAACTCTTGCGGCCGCTTTGTATTGAGCATGCCCGCGACCAGATGGAGAGGCCTCGATGCGGAGCGTTGCCATGAAGCGGCTTGCAGCGCCAGGACCTCGCCGGCCGAATCGTTATGTCCCCCGTCCAGCCACAATTCCCAAGAGTTCGGTAAAAGCCGGCGTAACTGTCCCTGTTTCAATTCTTGCAGACGCGCCGGCCATTCGACGGACCGCATGCCCGTTTTGATAGCGTTTGTATCCGAAAAGCCTGTGCCCAACAGAGAAGCGATGGCCAGGCTCGCGTTCCAGCATTGGTGCGTACCCAGCAAGGCCGGTAGGGGTAACTCCAATGTCCGTTGCGCGTCACGGTAGACGAAGCCTACCTCTCCTGGCGCCGCCTGCCAATCGTGAGCACCGATTGACAGGGGTGCTTTCAAAGCTTCGGCCGCCGCGCGGAGCGTCTCAAGGCTTTCGATGTCCGACTGCGGGGCAACAAAGCACGGCACGCCCGGCTTCATAATGCCGGCTTTCTCACGCGTTATCGCTCGCAGGGTCGTGCCGAGAAACTCGCGGTGATCATAGGAAAGGCGCGTAATGATCGTGGCGCGCGGCCGATCGACCATGTTTGTGGCATCCAGCCGGCCGCCGAGGCCGGTTTCCAAAATTGTGAAATCGGCGGGGTGCCGGGCGAAGGCGGCAAAGGCCACGGCCGTCACGGCCTCAAAGTATGTAACCGCGCCGGGCGCTGCGAGGCGCTCGCATTCGAGTACGAGGTCTCGGAGTTGATCCTCACGGATCAGCGTGCCCGCTATCCGAATGCGTTCATGAAAACGCTCAAGGTGCGGCGATGTGTAGACATGCACATTCTTGCCCGCCGCCTCGAGGATTGAGCGCAAGAAAGCGCAAACCGAGCCTTTGCCGTTCGTGCCGGCGACGTGAAAAACCGGTGGCAGATGTTGATGCGGTGCGCCGAGCCGCTGAAGCAATTCGCGGTAGGCCGGCCGCAGCGTCAGATCGATCTCGCCGGGCCGTCCACGGCGAAATCGCTCAAGAATAGTCATCGAGTCGGGTTGGGTTGCCGTCATAAGTGATTGATTTGCATGAAACCGGCGCCGTGGCAAAGCCGCATTTTTGGGGGAAACGGCGGTTTTTAGTTTCATTAATCTATGACAGAATGGCTTTTGGCGAGTCGCCGCGAGAGGGGTTTTCATGGCAAGTCGAGCACCGGTTTTTCAGGATGCCTCCTATGCGGGTGCATCTCGTGAGATAAGAGAGCCGCAGGCGCGCCAGGGATTGCACAGCGTGCCTCCCTTTATGACCGAGAGCGAAAGGGCCAAGGATCTCATCATTCCCAGCGGGGTTATAGGCGAATTGCGCTCGGAATTGATCGAGGGTCTCAAAGAGCTCGAGTTGCGTTTATCAAGGCAGGGCCGCCAAATTCGTTTTAGGGAATTCTATACTGATCCGTCGCCGCCCCCGGCCGACATGGGTCCCTGGGGCTCAAATCCCCGGCTGGATGCGATGATAGCCGCTGAGCGTGAGACCCATGTCGGCTACATCAACGTGGCGGTGCTCAAAGAGGACCGCATCTCGCGAGGCACAATTCTGATGCGCAAATCGGAAGGCCATAAGCCCGCCGTTCTCTGGGTTAAAGCGGGCGAGGATTTTTCGAAGGGCGAGTTTCCACGCCAGGATCCGTTCCTGCACAGCGAAGCCATCAATGATCGGGTGGAGAATGTCCTGCGTCTGATGGAGAAGCAATTTC
>JALYJG010000087.1:5589-8073 GCA_030775365.1 Pseudomonadota bacterium | reverse complement strand
CGCTTATGCTCTGCGGTGCAGCCTTGTCATCGGACAATGCGGCAAAGAGGCTTGCCGCCTTCGCTTTGTCCCCCGTCCTCAAGGCAAGATAGGCCTGGAACTCGCGGGCGCTATAACGCCATGGCGCGCCCTCGGCTACAAGAGGCTCAAGCCGTTTTGCGAGCTCCTGAGGATCGCCAGTATCCAACTGCGCGCGGACGGCCATAAGATCCGCGAACTCGCGGTAGACGGGATCGATGGCAGGATTTTTCGCGATGCGATCATAAAGTTGCACGGCGCGGTCCAGGTTACCGGCCTTAGCGGCCAGCCCTGCGGCAGCGATTTCGGCAAAGGCCGCTTGCGGGCGATCACGATCCTTCATAGCGAAGGCTTCGAGATCGGCCATCTGTTTGCCCGCATCCATCCCCGTTTGGTCGATAATGTCGAGAAGCCCTGCCGTCGCTTTTTGGTTACTCTCCGCGTGCCACGTCTGCCACCACGTAAGGCCGGCCGTGAACAGGACGATCGTCAACGCGGCGGCGAGAACGTAGGAACCAAAACGGCTCCACAGTTCAGCGTATTTCTGATGCGCCAGATCAGCTTCGATTTCCTGAAAAATATTCTGTTCGGTCATAGGGTCACTTTTTCCATTTGATTGAGCAGCCGATGCTCACATGCTGTTCCTCGGGCCCGCGACCCTCCTCGGCAATCTGCTTCATCGCTTCAAACAGCTCGCGCTTGGAGCCACTTGCCGGCATCGCTTTTCCGCCCGCGTCGATACGCCCATGATAGGCGAGCTTGAGATTCGCATCAAAGCCGTAAAATTCTGGCGTACAGGCCGCGTCATAGGCCCGCGCAACTTCCTGGGTCATATCGATAAGATAGGGAAAAGGCAGGTTTTTCTCACTCGCCAGCCTTTGCATGTTCTCGAAGCTATCATCGGGATACGCCACCGTATCGTTGGACATAATCGCGACCGAGCCGATCCCCAAGGCCCGCAGTTCTGTTACATCGCGAATTATACGGTCCAAGGCACCTTTCACATAAGGACAGTGATTGCAAATGAACATCACGAGCAGACCCTTCGGCCCGCGCACATCCCCCAGCGTATAAAACTGCCCGGTCGTGCCCTTCAGGCGAAAATCCGCCGCGGGCCAGCCCAGTTGTACAGCGCCCTTTTGATCGTTAACCGCCGGTTGGGACATGTTTTCTCCTTCTGTGGCGTGGAGGGTTTATAGGCATATAGAATCGATGGATAATGCGCAAGTGACTGCCCAGATTGCGAGATAATGTGCCCCACCCCACGAGCCTGACCGCGCTTTGCGATGCGACTATTTTTACCGGCGACGCTTTTGTCGAAAACCACGCGTTGTTGATTGCGGAGGGCCGGATCGTTGATATCGTCGGCCCCGCCCGCATCCCGCAGACCGGGCAGAGATTGTCGTGCGGCGGCCTCACTCTGGCACCAGGCTTTGTGGATGCGCAAGTCAATGGCGGTGGCAATATCTTTTTTAACAATTCCCCTACAGCCGAAGGCGGCGCCGCGATCGCGGACGCGCATTTGCAGTTCGGCACGACCCGTCTCCTCCTGACCTGCATAACCGATGCGCCGGACGTAACGCGCGGCGCATTGCAGGCGGCGCGGAAGGCGCGCAGAAACCATCAAAGTGTTCTAGGCATCCATATTGAGGGGCCGCACCTCGACGTCGCCGGTCGCGGGGTTCATAAAGAAGAGCATGTTCGCGCCATGAGCGCGGAGGATCTGGCACTCTACACCTGCGAAGATCAAGAAACCATGGTGATAACCGTTGCACCCGAAGGCGTCACCGAGGATCAGATAGCGACGCTGCGAAGCCAAGGCGTCATCATCTCGCTCGGTCACACGAATGCGACACCAGAACAAATCCGGGAGGCCCTTCGGGCGGGCGCAACGGGCTTTACGCATCTTTTTAATGGCATGGGGCATTTGGCAGCGCGCGCCCCGGGCCCGGCCGGCGTTGCGCTCGACGACAGGGACAGTTGGTGCAGTCTCATTGCCGATGGCTATCACGTAAGTCCGGAAATGATACGGCTGGCGTTGCGCGCTAAACCAAAAGGTAAAATATTTCTCATAAGTGACGCCATGCCTCCGGCCGCCACCGATAGACCGCAGCCTTTTCAGTTATATGGTGACACCATTCGCGTCGAAAACGGCTATTGCGTCAATGACGAGGGACGGCTCGCCGGCGCGGCCATAACGCTGCTGGAAGCTGTGCGGCACTGCGTCTTCCAGGTCGGCGTTGAGCTTGGTGAAGCCTTGCGTATGGCTTCAACGGTTCCGGCAACCTTCCTTGGCCTCGGCTCCGTCTACGGCAAGCTTTCACCCGGCTATGTTGCGGATATTGTTGCCCTGAATGCCCGGATAGAGCTGAAAGGCGTATGGCGCTCGGGAGTTCCTGTGAAAAGAGTTTAAACACGGAACTGGGGTTGGGCGAGAAATTCTATTGTTTTCGTTGGGGGCAATCC
>JALYJG010000087.1:0-5579 GCA_030775365.1 Pseudomonadota bacterium | reverse complement strand
ATCCTGTAAAGTCCATTCACTTATGATAGTTTCGTTATCCGTTCTTTGATTGAATTTTTACAGGAACCAATATGAGCGACGAGCCCGAAGCCGGCCGGCCGACCCCACTCTTCAAATTGCCCTCCTCTGACCTGGCGAATTACCCGGTTGAGGTCACGCTGCTGGATTTGCTTAAGTCCACGCTCGCGCTCGTCGAGAACGCCAACTTAAAGCTTACGAATGCGCGACAGGCACGGGAGATCGCAGACTTGCAGTTCGAGAAGGAGCAACTCGCCGCTCAGCTGGCTCTGGCCGAAGGTCGCGCAACGGAGGCCGAGCGCCTTTTTGCGACCGACACACTCACGGGTCTTAAGCGGCGCGAGGTCATCGAACAGGAGTTCCATGCTGCACATGCAGAAATTGTCGAACATCGACAAACCGCGGGCCCACTCAGCATTATCGTTTGCGACATTGACCACTTCAAAAACATCAACGATACGTTTGGTCACCACGGGGGCGATATGGCGCTACAGACCGTGGGGCCGATCCTGGCAAGCCAGAAACGTAATTCCGATGGCTTGGCACATGTGGAGCGGCGCGACGAGGCCGGTCGGATTGGCGGTGAGGAATTTCTGATCCTGCTCCCGAACTGCGACCTTCAACATGCCGCTCAGATCGCTGAGAGGATGCGCGTGAAGGTTGAGAGCAACCCGTTTGTCGAAGACAAAAAGACTGGCGAGACTAAGGTGATCCCGTTCACAATGAGCTTCGGCGTGGCGAGTTTTAGTTTTCGCATCGATCATAGGCCCCAAGACTTGTTCAAGCGCGCCGATGCGGCGCTGTATGTCGCTAAGGAAAACGGCCGCAATCTTGTTTGCTGTTCCGACGACCGGACCGACGCCTACACGGCGTATAGGAATGGTAAATATCAAACCATCGAAACGGAACCAAAAGACTCCCTGCCTGTGCGACAGCGGCTGCTCGAGCCAGGGCCTTGATTTAAAGACACTGTGCTTTCGCGCTACCAAGCCATGCCGCGCCGCGAAGGCCCGTCAGAGTGCCATGCGTGGCGGGCAGAAGACGCGTCCGCAAGTTTTTGCGCACGGCATAGACCTCCCATCGTTTAGGTACTTCGGCATACAGTCCCGGCAGACTGCTAAGCCCTCCGCTCACGACGATCACGTTCGGATCAAAGCCATGGATAATCGTCACCATGGCCTTGGCAACCGTTGAGTAGAATTGGTCCAACACCTGGCGGGCTATGAGGTCGCCGCCGGAAGCCAACGCGCCGATCTGGGACGCTTCGATGTTCTGCCCCGTCGCTGCCGAAAAAAGCCGGCTTAGCGCCGGCCCACTGATTGTTTTATCGATGCAGCCCCGCTGTCCGCAACCGCAGGCGACGATAGCGCCGTCCTTTTCGTCCCGGTAAGGCAGGGGCAAATGGCCCCATTCGCCAGTCAGACCGTGCGGACCGTCAACCATTTTCCCGTCAACAGCCATGCCGCCGCCAACGCCTGTTCCCATGATAACGCCAAACACAATGTGATGCCCTGCCCCCGCACCGTCCACAGCCTCCGATAAGCTTGCGCAGGATGCGTCGTTACCGATGGCTACGGGTCGATTCAAGATGCGCGTTATGTCAGCCTGAAACGTGTGGCCCTGCAGGCAGGGAACATTGGGAGCAAAGATATTGTCCTTCTCGCGATCGATGACGCCGGGAATGCCGATCCCTACCGTCGCGCGACCGCCGCATAACCGGTCAAGATCATCGACGATCGTGCGACAGGCGATCAAAAATTCCGTGTAGTCGTGCGGCGTCGGCAGGACCGCCTGAGAAATTTCAAGCCCGTCCCGACCGAAGACGGCGCCGGCGATCTTCGTACCACCGATGTCGAGACCTGTATGGAAAGACAAAGCAAACTCCGTTCAGTTTAGGCCCCACTATTGATGATTCCCGGTTGTATCTCACGTCAGAATCACCTTAGGAGTAGATCACGACAAAAAATTTCTCGTTTCGCTCTAGCAACGTGTTGCGCTCGTCCATCGCCATAATTGTTGCCGGGAGGACACAAAAACGGCGTGCCCGGCAAAATTTGCCGAGTTTGTTAAGGCAATATTCATAATGTGGCGCTTATTCTTTAACAAATAATAACGGCTTCGTCGTTTGGAGTCGTTTCGCCGCCAAGATAGAGGGCCCGTCCGGGATCTCGTAACCAGACAGTTGTTGTCCGTTAAAGGGGAGTCGTGCCCGTGAATGCTTTTATTCAGACACTGCGCAACTTGGGCCCGATGCGCCTATTGGCGATCGCCATTGTGACCTTCAGTCTTTTAGGTTTCTTTGGCTTTATCACGACCCGCATCACGGCATCGCCCCTCGCCCTCCTTTATACGGATCTCGATCAGCAGGACGCCGGCTCGATCGTGCAAAAGCTCGAGGGCATGAAAATTCCTTATGAAATTGACAGCAGCGGGGGCCTTATCCGGGTGCCGTCCGATCAGGTGGGCAAGCTGCGTATGATGCTATCCGGCGAAGGCCTGCCTAAGGGCGGCTCCGTGGGTTACGAGATCTTCGATCAAAAGGAAGGCTTCGGCACAACAAGCTTTGTGCAGAGCATCAATCACCTCCGGGCGCTCGAGGGCGAGCTCGCCCGCACAATCAGTTCCATGACACCTATAGAGACCGCGCGCGTCAACCTCGTATTACCACAACGGGAATTGTTTACGCATGGGGCCCAGACCGCGACCGCGAGCATCTTCATTAAAACGCGCGGCGGCACCGTGCTCTCGCACGAGCAGATCTCGGCCATTCAACACCTCATCGCAGCGTCTGTTCCGCAATTGCAGCCAAATCAGGTGTCTATTGTGGACGATCGCGGCAATCTGCTGGCGCGGCCGACCGATAACAGTCTGTCGGGCAACGGCAGCGGGGACAGCCCCGACGACATGCGCGTACAATTTGAGACCGCCCAAGCCCGCAAGATCGAGGACTTGCTGGCGCAGACGCTTGGCTTCGGCAAAGTCCGGGCGCAGGTCTCGGCGGATCTTAATTTCGACCGCATTACCACCAATTCGGAGATCTACGATCCCGACAGCCAGGTCGTGCGGTCCACGCAAACCACATCTGACGATTCGAGTAATTCCGAACCCGGCGCGCAGACCGTGACGGTCGCCAGCAATCTTCCCGCCAATCCGGCGCAGATCGCGAACCCCAACGCGGGCACCGGGGCCGCCAGCTCCAATAAGACTAATCACAACGAAGAAACGACGAATTATGAGATCAACAAAACCGTCCGCAGCCAGGTTCGCGAGGGCGGCAGCGTCAAAAGGCTCTCGGTGGCTGTCGTCGTCGACGGCACGTACAAAACCGATGCTGATGGCAAGAATCCAGTTTATGTCGCCCGAACCGATGAAGAGCTTGAGAAAATAAAAAACCTCGTTCGCTCGGCGGTTAACTTTGACGCGACCCGCGGCGACACCATTCAAGTCGAGAATATGCAATTTGCCCAAGGCGAAGCGCCTAAAGACCAAGGCAGCGGGCCGGATCTTCTGATGGGCATACCGAAAGCGGACCTTTTCCATGCTGCCGAGACGCTCATTCTTTCTCTGATCGGTCTCTTGGTCGTTCTTTTGGTCGTGCGCCCCATTCTACGCAAAGTGCTTGAGACCGCCGGCACTGTCGCGGCCGACCAGCAAGGGCTTCTGTCGGGCCACAGCGCTTATGCGGGCGGCACGGCGCAGCTACCCCCGCCCGGCGGT
This sequence comes from Pseudomonadota bacterium, assembly GCA_030775365.1. Lineage (GTDB taxonomy): Bacteria > Pseudomonadota > Alphaproteobacteria > UBA9219 > UBA9219 > JALYJG01. The sequence continues at coordinate 1,844 of JALYJG010000087.1, read as the reverse complement.
GTCGCCGGCCGCGACATTGAAGCCGAGACAGCGGCTACAGAATCCGAAATCGAGCGCATGATCGATATTTCCCGCGTTGAAGGCCGCGTCAAAGCTTCCTCGCTTCGTAAGGTCGGCGAGATCGTTGACAAGCATCCGGAAGAAGCCGTCGCGATCCTGCGCAACTGGATGTATCAGGAAAACCGGTAGGAAGGAGCGGACCAATGCCTGCTGTACGCGTTCGCGAAGATGTGAGAGGCCTGTCCGGCGCCGAGAAGGCTGCACTTTTCATTCTGTCGCTCGGCGAGGAATATGCGTCCCGCGTTTTCACACATATGAACGACGACGAAATCAAGGAACTTTCCCAGGTCATGGCCAATTTGGGCAGCGTCAGCTCCACGCTTGTCGAAAAATTGTTCATTGAGTTCGCCGAGCAAATGTCCTCATCGGGCGGCGCCAGCGGCACACTTGAATCCACCGAACGGCTTTTGATGAAGGTGCTGGATAAGTCCAGGGTCAGCAACATCATGGAAGACATTCGCGGCCCCGCCGGCCGGACGATGTGGGACAAACTGGCGAACGTAAATGAGTCCGTCTTGGCCGCATTCCTTAAAAACGAATATCCACAAACGGTCGCCGTCGTCGTTTCAAAGATTAAACCCGATCACGCTTCGCGTGTGCTGTCACAACTGCCCGAAAGCTTCGCGCTCGAAGTCATCACACGCATGTTGCGCATGGAGTCGGTGCAAAAGGACGTACTCGACGATATTGAACGCACGCTACGAAATGAGTTTATGAGCAACCTTGCGCGTACCAACCGCCGGGATCCCCACGAGGCTATGGCCGAAATCTTCAATAACCTCGACCGCGCCAGCGAAACGAAGTTCATGACGGCGCTCGAGGAGCGCAGTCGGGACTCCGCCGACAAGATCAAGAGTTTGATGTTCACGTTCGAAGATCTTGGCAAACTCGACGGTGGCGCCATTCAGGCTATCCTCCGCGTGGCCGACAAGGCAAAGCTGCCGACCGCCCTCAAGGGCGCTTCCGAAGCCATCCGGGATCTTATTTTCGCCAACATGTCTGAGCGGGCCGGCAAGCTGCTCAAGGAAGACATTGCGGGCATGGGGCCAGTGCGGCTGCGGGACGTCGAAGACTCGCAAAGTCACCTTGTCCAGGTCGCTAAGGATTTGGCATCGAAGGGCGAGATCATGATCGCCAAGGAAAACGAGGAAGACGAACTTGTTTACTGACGCCAACCTATATACAGGATCCCAAATGGCCGACACCCCACCTGTCCGGAAGTTTCTTTTCAACAAACCTTTCGATGACGCCCCGACCTCGCCTCGCCCGGCGGGGGCGCCACCGGAGCGGAAGCCCGTCACACTCAAGCCCGAGCAGCTCGATGCGCTCGAGAAAGACGCTTACGAAAAAGGTTACGCGGAAGGAAAGAGGACTGGCCTCGACGAGCAGGCGCAGCAATTGATCGGCATGCTCGATCAGGTCCAGGGGCACATGGCGCAGCTGCATGAGAACATAAGCGCTTTGCATGCATCGCACGAAGTGCAATTGAGGGGGGCTATTCTCGCCATAGCGAAAAAGCTGTTGCCCGATTTCACGTCCCGCCACGGCGTGCAAGAAATTGAAGCGCTCCTGACGAGCGCCATCGGCGACATGCTGCATGAACCACGCCTCGTTGTGCGCGTGCACGAAACCCAGTTCGATGACGTGAATACGAAAATTCACGAAATAACCGTACAAAAAGCCTATGCCGGAAAAGTCGTGGTCTTGGCTGATGCCGGGGTGCACCCAGGTGACTGTCGCGTGGAATGGGCGGACGGCGGTATTGAGCGCAATACGCAGGGATT
>JALYJG010000086.1:2846-8122 GCA_030775365.1 Pseudomonadota bacterium | reverse complement strand
TCCTCGCGCGTGATGTGAGCGAGCGTCTCCACAGTGCCCAGCCGCCGTTCACCATAGGGGTGCGCGCCGAACAGATGTTGGAACAGGCCATATCTCGCCTGCCAATCCGGATTGCCGAATTGTACACGCAGCTGAGCGAGCTGCTGACCACGCAGCCGTTCTACCGCAGCTTTTTCTAAGCGCGGTCTGGTCAAAGCGAGACGGAGCAGTGCGAAGGCTTTTTCCCTGTCCTGCTTCAGTGTCTTCAGGCTGCCGAGCAAGGCATCGCGGCTGGCCTCGAAACCAAGCGCAATCGAGGCATTCGCGAGAGCTTGCTGAAACGCATCCGCGTCATAAGGACCAGCGCCCTCCGTTAGGAGTTCCATCGTCAAATTAGCGAGACCCTGCTTCTCGGCCGGATCCTGCTCAACGCCGCCCCGGAAAGCAAAATGCAGAGCGATAAGCGGCAGTTTGTGGTCCTCCACGAGCCAGACTTTGATCCCTTTCTCGGTGGTGACTTCCTGGATGCTAACGGCACGGGCCGGTTGGCTCCCAGCCAGGGCCGCTGAGGCCACCGCGCCCACGAGGAGGGCAAACTTGACGACAAGGGCCCGGGCGGTCTTAGGGAAAGCATTCATGGCGAACCCCCTGACAGGGCGATGAAAAGCCCAGCACCCATAAAAGCCAGGCCGTAGATATGTTGCATCTTGAAAGGTTCGCCGAGCAACCCGTAAGCGAAGGCGGCACCGACCACAGGCGTTACGAGACCAATGAGCTGGTAGTGCGCAACGGGAACCTTCGCCAGCGCGAGCATATAAAAAACGAAAGCGAGGAAGTTTACGAACGCGAACGCGATCAGTTGCATCCAGGTCTTGCCGGGCATTTTCAGAAGCGAAAATTCCTTTTCGACCACGAGAGACCCGACGGTCGCAAAGACGCACAAGACCGCCATCGTGATCGCTATGAACGCCAGAGGTGGCGTTTGCAGTTGAAATTTTTTCGCCAGCGCCGGCAGCATGGCGTAGAGGATCACGGCGAGGAAGGTGGTCATATAGGGCAGAAAGCCGCTCATCGTATGCTCATGTCGTGACTGATAACGGGTCGCGCGGCCTCGCGGGCAGCTCGCGAGGCATGGGGCTCAGGCAGAAGAAGCCCCGTGAGCGTGCGCGGACTCGAGACCAGCGCACGCAGGGCGGCGTTGACGTCAGCCGGCGTGACGGCTTTGATCCGCGCCGGCCATTGTTCCACATCCGCGACCGAGTGGCCTGTCGTCAGCGCCATGCCGAACGCATAGCCCGGCGTCATTAGGCTGTCGCGCGCAAAAACCGCCTCGCGCTGCAAGCGCTCCTTGGCGTCGGCAATCGTTTTATCGTCGATACCCTGGTCGGCTAGCCGGCGCAGCGTCTCGGCCAGCGCCTTCTCCAGCGCCTGTGGCGTCTTGCCGGGGTTAGGGATCGCCTCAATTGTGAACACGGCGTCTCCGCGCGCATCCGGGTCATAATTGCTGCCTATCGCGCTGGCGAGGCCCTGGCCGGCCGCAAGCTCGCGATAAAGGATGCCCGCCTCTCCCCTGTCGAAGGCCTCGCTTAACACTTCGAGGGCGTAAGCTTCGCTGCCCTTTTGGGTCGTGTAGGAAGGGACGACAGCGTCCCATTGCAGTTGGGGCTGCTCGACGCCGATATCCGTCATCTCAATGCGGCGTTTCTGCGGCGTCGGCGTTGTTGGAAGAGCCCGTCGCTCCCCGACATCGCCTTTAGGTATGGCGCCGTAAACCGAGGTGGCGAGCCGCATGACTTCGTCCGGCGTCACATCGCCCGATATGATCACGACCGCATTATTGGGGGCATAGTGAGTTTGATAAAACCGGGTCGCATCCGCCGCGCTTAACCGCTCGATCTCCTTTTTCCAGCCGATCACCGGCACACCGTAAGGGTGATGTGGCATCAGGGTCAGGCGCATTTTTTCTTCAAACTTCCCTTGCGGATTGTTGTCCGTGCGCTCCTGCCGCTCGTTAAGAACGACGCTCAGCTCAGGCGTCGCTGTCTCCGGGAGGATGCGAAGGTTGCGCATCCGGTCGGCTTCCATTTGCATGATCATAGGCAGGCGATCGGAAGCGACGGTTTCAAAAAAAGCGGTGTAATCATAGGCCGTGAACGCGTTATCGTTACCGCCTTGGGCGGCGATGGTCTTGCTGAACTGGCCGGGTGCGACATTGGCGGTGCCGCGAAACATCAAATGCTCAAGATAATGCGCCAACCCTGTCTTGCCGGGCACCTCATCGGCCGATCCCACCTTGTACCAAACCATTTGGCTGACGGCCGGCGCCAGATGGTTGGGGACTACGATGAGCTGCAAGCCGTTAGCTAGCGTGAAACTGGTGGGATAAAAAACACTCGCGCGCGCCTCGGTCGCTAACCCGAGAAACAACAAGGCCATCGGAAGGCAGCGCCGAAGCATCACAGGCCGAGCCATCCTGTTTTTTGACGTTCGATGACAGGTGTGGCGCCCTCATTAAGTGGTTTGCCTTTGTCCTTGGCGTCCTTGATGCGGGCGGCCTCGGCGGTAGCGTCGACGGTCGTAGCGGGCTTCTCGTCTTTCTTCCACCACAGCAACTCGTCCACGAGATGTGTCGTACCAACGACTTTTTTCGCCGCCTCCCGATCAACGATCTTACGGATGTCGGGGTCAACTTTGTTGGCGCCGGCCGTCTCGAGCAAGGCCTTTTCGGCGTCGGAGGGCTCGCTGACCGTGGGTGCGGTGGCCGACTGGTCTCCGGCGAACAGCACGTCGCTCGCGCGCTGGCTCAGATTGACAGCCTGCGGACGCTCCGCGCCCGGCTGTGGCGGACGCAGATCGAAATCCGGTGGCAGGGACAAAGGCGGGCGGTCAACGACAGCAAACTCGTCCGGCGGATTACGGCCAAGACCGAGATCTTCGCGGATTTCGCCACAAGCCGCGAGCATCACCGTGGCTACTCCAAGAATAACAAGCGAACGCGATCGCATCATTTTGACAATGGACTCCGAATAGGATGTTAATCGCTTTGAAGGAAGAGGTCGAAGTCTAACCGGTTCAGCGGCCCCTGACTAGACTTTCGAGGAGGAGCAGAACAACGCCTGTCACGATGGCCGCGTCGGCGATATTGAAGGCATACCAATGGTAGCTGCCATAATAAAAATCCAGAAAATCCATAACGGCGCCAAAGCGTAAACGGTCGATAATGTTGCCGACCGCTCCCCCCATAATGGCGCCAAGGCTGAGCGCTATCAGCGTCGAATGTGTGCGCGCGAGCCATCGTCCCAGAAGAACAAGAATAAGCAGCGCGGCTCCGGCCAGAATCCATGGCATGTAATTGTGGGCGATCGTGTTGAGAAGCCCGAACGTAACGCCCTTGTTCCAGACGAGGATAAAGTTGAGAAAAGGCGTGACGCGAATGCCCTGTCGGGTTTGCAGGAAGCTGCGCAAGACCCACCATTTGCTCGCCTGATCACAAAGCAGGACCAAGCCCAGGACGTAGGAGGCGAGATGGACGCGGCGGGGCATCATGCGGCCACCTGACCTGAATGCTCGATAACGTCATGGCAACGATGACAAAGATCAGGATGGCCCGGCTGGTCGCCCACCTCCGGCAACACCTGCCAGCAGCGTTCGCATTTCCGGCCTTCAGCCGGACGGACTGTTGCGCCAACGCCAGGGACCTCGGGAAGGGAGAAGCAGCCGGCGGCAAGTTGTTCGGACTCAGGAACGAAATTCGTTTCAATCCCAGAGCAAATGCAAATTTCAGCAAAATCAACATGCTCTGCACAGCTCTTATAGCTTTCCTTGAGTTGAATTTTCGGTTTGGCCTGTAGGCTCGAGCCAATAATCTTGTCGTTACGCGCCAATTCGATCGCTCCCGTTACGACGCGCCGGACGTTGCGGATCTGTTCCCATTTGGTCCCAAGAGCGTCATTCCGCCAGTTGTCGGGTACGGACGGGAAGGTATGAAGATGCACGCTGTCATTAGGATCGTTGCGCCAGGTCAGCCAGGCTTCCTCGGCCGTGAAACAAAGAAAAGGGCTGAGCCACAGCGCCAAATGGTTGAACACATGCTCCATGACTGTCCGCGCGGCCCGCCGGCGCGCATTGTCGGGACGGTCGCAATAAAGACTGTCCTTACGCACGTCGAAATAGAAGCCCGAAAGATCGCCGTTACAGAATTTGTGCAGTTCCGTCAGCATGTGATTGAAGTCGAACTTGGCAATATCGGCGCGAATGAGCGCGTCCATTTCAAAGAGACGGTGCAAGACCCATCGTTCAAGCTCGGGCATGTCCTCAACGGGCATACGCTCATTGGCGTTCATCCCGTCAAGCGCGCCCAGCAGATAGCGCAAGGTATTACGGAAGCGGCGATAGAGATCACCCATCTGCTTGAGGATTTCGGGGCCGATCCGCAAATCTTGCGTGTAATCGGACGCGACGACCCACAAGCGTAATATATCGGCGCCGAGCCTGTCCATGACTTCCTGCGGAGCCACAACGTTCCCCATGGACTTGGACATCTTGCGCCCCTGTTCATCAAGCGTGAACCCATGCGTCAAGACTTTGTTGTACGGCGCTCGACCCGTCGTACCGCAGGATTCGAGTAGCGAGGAGTGAAACCAGCCTCTGTGCTGGTCGGAGCCTTCGAGGTAGAGGTCGGCAGGCCAGCGCAGTTCTTTCCATTCTGTCGCTCCTAGCTCGGGATCAAGGCAGAAGGCGTGGGTGGCGCCGGATTCAAACCAAACATCCACGATATCGAAAACCTGAATGTAATCGGCAGCACGGTAGGCGTTGCCGAGGAATTCCTGAGCCGGCCTCCGGTACCAGGCATCGGCACCTTCTTCGTCAAAGGCCTTGGCAATGCTATCGAGAACGGCCTTGTCCTTCAGGACCGCCCCGGTGGCTTTCTCGAGGAACAATGCAATTGGCACGCCCCAGGCCCGCTGGCGACTGATGCACCAGTCTGGGCGACTTTCAATCATACCCCGGATGCGGTTGGCGCCTATACCCGGGAACCACTCGGTCTCACCAATCGCCTCGAGTGCAAGCTCACGTAAAGTCTTGCTCTGGCCCTCGGCCTTCTGATCAAGTCCTATGAACCATTGCGGCGTGGTGCGGAAAATCAGCGGTGCTTTCGACCGCCAGGAATGCGGGTACGAATGCGTGATGTTCTTTTTGGCGAGTAGAGCGCCGGCCTCTAACAGCGCTGTCATGACGGCGCCATTGGCATCGCCGACGGTCCCGTCGGCCTTATAGACCACCCTGCCGGCGAACCC
>JALYJG010000086.1:1710-2836 GCA_030775365.1 Pseudomonadota bacterium | reverse complement strand
CCTTTGACGTTCGGCAAGTAACGGCCGTCGTCGCCTACGGTGTCCTCGAACTTGATTTTATATTTCTGGCCGAGGTTAAAATCATCTTCACCGTGGCCAGGAGCTATATGGACGAAGCCCGTGCCGGCGTCGGTCGTGACGAAATCGGCATAGTAAAGCGGAACGTCATACGCAAAATAAGCTTCAAAGGAAGCGCCGTGCCGCAGGGGATGCGAAGCCACGGTGCCCGCGAGATCCTGATGATGGAGCGTAGCCGCTGTCCGGCCGCGCGCAATTTTCGCTTCCTTGTAAAAGGCCTCCACGAGGGTGCTGGCGACGACAACGCGATCGCCCGTTTTGATCAGACTGCCTTCGAGCACTTCTTCAACTTCGATGACGGCATAGTCAAAATTTCCGTAAGCGATCGCGCGATTGGCCGGGATGGTCCATGGCGTCGTCGTCCAGATGACAATCGATGCGCCATCGAGGCTCGGCGTGGTCGCCTTGATCACGGGAAATTTGACCCAGAGCGTCGTCGATTTATGGTCCTGATATTCGATTTCGGCCTCGGCCAAAGCGGTCTTTTCGACGACCGACCACATCACAGGCTTGACGCCGCGATACAACAGCCCGTTCATAAGAAATTTGTGGATTTCCCGCAGGATCTGCGCCTCGGCTTTATGGGTCATGGTCTTGTAGGGATGACCCCAATCACCGCTGACGCCGAGCCGTTGAAATTCCTGGGACTGTACATCCACCCAGTTTTGGGCGAAGGCCCGGCACTCGGCGCGGAACTGCAAAGGGAGGACGTCGTCCTTGTTATGGTTTTTAGCGCGGTACTGTTCTTCGATCTTCCATTCGATAGGCAGGCCGTGGCAGTCCCAGCCGGGTACATAGGGCGCGTCGAAGCCGCTCATCTGCATGCTGCGAACCACCACATCCTTGAGTATTTTGTTCAGGGCATGGCCGATATGTATATTGCCGTTCGCATAAGGCGGCCCGTCATGCAAAATGAATTTCTCCCGCCCGGCGCTCGCCTGTCGCATGCGATCGTAGAGATCCATCGCTCGCCAGCGCTCCAGAAGTTCCGGTTCCTTCTGCGGCAAACTGCCCCGCATCGGGAAATCGGTTTTAGGCAGGAATACCG
>JALYJG010000086.1:0-1700 GCA_030775365.1 Pseudomonadota bacterium | reverse complement strand
AATCGGGCTTCTGGGCATCGGTCATCGGTACGCGGTCCACGATAGCTGGGTCGAGATTGAGGGTTGTTTGTACTCTCGCCCGAACCATTCCTGCAAGGCCAGACGTTCGAGCTATAACGCTTTCAACAGAGCCTTGGCCGATGCCATATCCTGTGCGATCTGCCGGCGCAGCGTTTCGATATCAGGAAACGCCTTCTCGGGCCGGATGAAGTCGAGCAACGTGACCTCCCAGGCTTGGTCATAAATGGTGTCGTCGAAATCGAATAAATGGACCTCGAGCACCTCCGTCTGGCCGTCCACCGTGGGGCGGATGCCGATATTTGCCACCCCATGCTGCGAGGCCGGCTGACCGACCGGTCCCGCCTTGACGGCATAGACGCCATATTTTGGCCTTTGATACTCGCCGAGATTGATGTTGGCGGTCGGAACCCCGATCGTTCGCCCGCGCTTCGCTCCGTGTTCCACAAGACCGGCTATCGACCAGGCTCGTCCGAGAATATTGTGCACCGTACGCAGATCGCCCTTTTGCAAGGCGGTCCGCGTGCGGGAGGAGGAAATGATCTGACCGTGAAAATCCTTGAACGGTGGCACCTCGGTTACGCCTATTTTGTGGGGCTCCAGCCACGCCTGCAGGCTTTTCATATTGCCACCGCGGTCATGACCGAACACAAAGTCAAAGCCAGCAACGGCATGCTGAATGCCGTAGGTACCGACAAGAATATCTTCGACGAATTCTCGGGCGCTCAGGCGCGACAACTCCAAATTAAAAGGATGCAGAATAACGTCGCTGGCTCCGAATTCTCTGAGCAGCCGCTCCTTGGCGGGGGCCGGCGTAAGGCGGAAAGGAGGCTGATTTGGCTTGAAGACGCTGCGTGGATGGGGCTCAAACGTCAACACCCGCGCTGGCGTGCCGCGGCTGAGCGCCGCCTGCACCGTGGCGGCGAGGACCGACTGATGGCCGCGATGCACGCCGTCAAAATTTCCGAGCGCGAACACGCCGCCTTTAAGTGCCGCGTGGGGCGTCTTTAATCCTGGCGCGGGTTCGTCGAGCATGAAAGCGTTCCAAAATGTTTGGTCGGGGTGTGCGTCTTTAGGTTGGTGACGCTTCGCACTTATGATACGAAGAAAAACCGTTCCGTCTCAAGTTATTATGTCAAGGCCCCCTTTATGCCCGATCGTTGTGAATTGGTCCCCAGTCTGTTTCATCAGCTCGCGGGGGGTGCCCGTATACGTTATGCACGGCTCGAGCCGGGCGGCCCGGCGCGCGCAACCGCGCTTGTCGCTTGCGGTCGCCGCGAGTTTATTGAGAAAAAGCTCGCTGAATCCGGGGCTCAATTGCTCGACCGCGGCTTTCGACTGATCGTTTTCGAATGGCGGGGCCAAGGACTTTCCGACCGCTTTTTAACCGGAGCGCTGCGGCAGCGTGACCACATAACCGATTTCAATGTGCACCTCGATGATCTGTCATCTTTCTACGAGAACGTCGTACTGCCCGTACAGCAGGGGCCATTGATCGCCTTCGGGCACTCCATGGGCAGTCATTTGCTGTTGCGGTGGTTCGCCGAGCGCCAAAAGACAGGTATCCATGCAGCTGTTCTCGCCGCACCCATGCTCGCTCTCGGACCGCGGGCCGCCCATGTCGTAGCCCTCGGTATCGGCTGGACGGCCGGCGAATTTGGCTTCGGCGAAAACTATGGTCC
>JALYJG010000085.1:4356-8176 GCA_030775365.1 Pseudomonadota bacterium | reverse complement strand
GTCCTCGAGGGTGGCGATACCGAACCGCGTAAGTTCCGCATCTCTGGAACGATCCACAACCACATGTGGACCCCGCTCGACCTGCATGACGTCAAACATTTCCTGCCTCCCGTCACAGTTAGACTGATTTGCTCATGCAAATTATCAAAAACTGTGGATAACTATACCGTGAAAAACGTGGATTTTCTACAAGATGTAGACACCGAAGGCCCTCACCATACCATATCTCGTCGTCCTGTCACCTATCGACAACACCCCGGAATGACCGCTGTTAACCGTGCCGGCGGTTTGATTTTTAAGTCAAAATTCCGTAGGGTTAACACTTTTTAACCAGGCAATTTTATTTCTTTTTTACGCCTCGAGACTGAAGAGACCGAAAAACGACCTCCCTGCCCCTCCTGTTTTGCCTGGCGAGGGCTGGTCGCAGCCCCGGATTCGGATCATATCACTTTCGGGACGAGGGAAGCGATACCTAATCTAGGCGCTATAAGAATGATGATGAAGCCCAAACTTATAGGATTCGCGCTTCCCAAGAGGCTGCGAAGAGCCATGACGGTCAATTAAAACGGGCCATCAAGTCGCTTGACGAGGTTTCGCCGCCAAATTCCCTAGCCGTCCGCGCAGAGCACCACTACCAAGCTTGCACAATCGCTGGGAGATGGGGGCTCGAATCTCAAAATTTTCGCGATCTCAAATGCAGAGCCGGCATTTTATGCATGAGCTCGCGACGCCGTTTTTCGCTCAGCCCAAGCCGTGTTTTGCGCCGCCCACCCACCCCAATTGAGACATCAAACCTCATGGCTTCACCCCGGCTTCGCAGGGAACTGCCCCTGCCCGTCGGCCAAAGCATGTGACAGATTTCCGCCCTCACGCCTCAATTCTCGGCGCTCCATATCCTCACAACGCACAACATATTGATTTTGCTATAGATTACCTTGCAAAGGCAAACAGGACTGTTTTAGTTTACAAAGCCTTGGCTAATCTCCTAGATTGCCGCTTCAAACCGCTAAATAAGCAAAGGTTGAACAAATGAAAGTTATCCTCGCCCAGCCGCGCGGCTTCTGCGCCGGTGTCGAACGTGCCATCGAAATCGTCGAGATGGCGCTCGATAAATTTGGGCCTCCTATCTATGTCCGCCATGAAATCGTCCATAATCCCCATGTCGTGAAGCGGCTTGCTGATAAGGGCGTCATCTTTGTCGAGGAGACGGATGAAGTTCCAAAAGGCGCCGTCACGATTTTTAGCGCGCATGGTGTTGCGGAGGATATCGAACAACACGCGATTCAGCGCGGCTTGCAGGTGCTTGATGCAACCTGCCCTCTCGTTTCCAAAGTGCACACCGAGGGCCAGCGCTATGCCAAGCAGGGACTTGAGATCATTCTAATTGGTCATGAAGGTCATCCAGAAATTGAAGGCACCATGGGCCGCATTCCGGGTGGCGTGCATCTGATCTCCGAAGTCGAGGATGTCGCCGGTCTCGAGATCAAGGATCCGGACAAGCTCGCCTACATCACGCAGACCACACTCAGCGTTGACGACACGCGCGCGGTCATCGATGCGCTCAAGGCCCGGTTCCCCAACATCATCGGTCCTGCCACCAAGGACATCTGCTACGCCACGCAAAACCGTCAGGGTGCCGTGCGCGATCTCGTCAAGCATGTGGATGTCGTACTCGTGATCGGCGCCCATAACAGCTCCAACTCCAAACGCTTACAAGAATGCGCTGTCGAAGAGGGCGTGCCCGCCTATTTGATCGAGGACGCCTCGCATCTTGATCCGGCTTGGGTCAAGGACAAGGCGCGGGTCGGCATTACGGCCGGCGCGTCAGCCCCCGAAGATCTCGTGCAGGGTCTCATTGCCCGCCTCAAGGAAATTGAGGCGGTCGAAGTTTCCATTTTGCCCGGCGTTAAAGAAAACGTGCATTTCCGTCTGCCCTTGGCCCTGACGAAAGCTCAGCCACGGGTTCATTCTTCCTCGTCAACAAGTGCCGCTTAGATTATTTTAGGAAAAGGTTATTGTGATGCCAACGAAACAAACCAAACTCAAATACGAGCATGCCTCGATGCGCCCGAACCCGGCACCGATGAACGCTCAGGTTCGCCAAGCCTTTGAAGCCTACGCCGATGAACTCACGAATGCCGGCGTCGATAGGATCGTCGTCGCTTGCACGAGCCGGGCGGAAGCGGCGCTAGCTCTGACGGATCAAGAATTCTACGTCAGCTTGGCTTCCAAGACAGTGGAGCAAAAAGCCGACATCACAATCGCTCTGCAGCATGTGGCGGCCAAACTGACGGATGTAACGAATGTGGGTTTTTACGTCGAATCCGGCCGCAGCACGATGCGCGGCCCCTATACGGCCGTGCGCCCGAGAGCCGCAGCCGCCGGGCTGATAAAACAGCCCCATACAGCCCCCGTGAAGCCCAACTAGAGGCATATTTGCTCGCTTATGACGTCGGTTAAAGGAAGAACAGGCCCTGTGGGCTTTGAACCTGGGCCGGGCCCGGCCAGAGGCGGCACCGTTGCCCGTTCAGCCCATAGGCAAAAAAACGACGTGCCAAAGCTGGAAGTTGAACCAACAGTCTAACAACTATGGTAAAGCTTCTCAGAGGAACTAGAATCAGGCCCCCATTAACGCAAAACAGAGATCCATCATGTCTGTCCCCCTTCGCCAGCAGTTCGATGTCGGTATGTATATCCTGAAGCAAAAGATGAAGGGCAATAAGCGCTATCCGCTCGTACTGATGCTGGAGCCCCTGTTTCGCTGCAACCTCGCCTGCGCCGGCTGCGGAAAAATTGACTATCCGGACGAGATCCTCAATCAGCGCATGACGGTGCAGGAATGCCTCGATGCCGCCGATGAGTGCGGCGCGCCTGTGGTCTCCATTCCAGGGGGAGAGCCCCTCCTGCATAAGGAAATCGATCAGATTGTCAAAGGTCTTATCGCTAAAAAGAAATATGTGACGCTCTGCACGAATGCGCTTCTGATGGAAAAGAAGATGCATCTGTTCGAGCCCTCCCCCTATTTCAATTTCTCTGTTCATCTCGATGGCGGCGTCGAGGATCATGACCGCTCAGTCTGCCAGGACGGGGTTTACGTCAAAGCCGAAGCGGCAATCAAGAAAGCGCTCGCGGCCGGGTTCCGCGTCAACATTAATTGCACGCTGTTTAACAATGCCGTGCCCGAGCGCATGGCTGATTTCTTCGATCACATGATGGATATCGGTCTGAATGCCATCACCGTGTCACCGGGCTATTCGTACGAACGCGCCCCGGATCAGGAGCATTTCCTGACGCGCGAAAAGACCAAAAGCATTTTCCGCGACATCTTCCGCATGGGCAAAGAACGCGTGAAGGCAGGCAAATCGAAATGGCGTTTCGGCCAATCCGCCCTGTTCATGGATTTTCTGGCCGGCAATCAGACCTACGAATGCACGCCGTGGGGGCTGCCGACGCGCAATATTTTCGGCTGGCAGCGTCCCTGCTATCTTTTGGGCGAAGGTTTTACCAAAACCTATAAGCAGCTCATGGAAGAAACCGAGTGGGAAAAATACGGAACCGGCAAGTATGAGAAATGTGCCGACTGCATGGTCCATTGCGGGTATGAGCCGACAGCGGCCAATGACGCCTTTAAGAATCCGCTCAAGGCTTTGAAGATCGCGCTCACGGGCATCCGTACCGAGGGTCCGCTGGCGAAGGAAATTGACCTTTCGAAGCAACGCCCGGCCGATTACGTCTTCAGCAAGCACGTTCAGGAAGCGCTCGAGGTCATCCACCTGGAGAAGGCCCGCAAAGAAGCGGCTAAGACCGCGGGAACCTCGGC
>JALYJG010000085.1:0-4346 GCA_030775365.1 Pseudomonadota bacterium | reverse complement strand
GCTGGCACGCCTGGCGGAACAACCGAAGAAAAAGAAACCGTCGACGCGGCCGAATAATCGGCCCCCCCGGACTTGCGGCGAGGCAGCGGCGGTCATCCACCGGGCACTGCGCCTGCGGATTAAGCGCCGCGCCAGTGGCTGATGCCGTCCCGCACAAGGCCGGCCGCGAGACCGAGCATCATAAAGCCAATGACGAGATCGATGCTGCGCCAGATTTTGGGCTTGGTCAGAACAGGCGCCAGCCAGCGTGCGCCATGGGCCAGACCGTAGAACCACAGCGCCGAAATCGTCATGGCTCCCAGAGCGCAGGCGACCCGCTCAATCCCTTCGTAATGCGCGGCCAAGCCTCCTACGAGCATGACCGTGTCGATATAAACATGTGGGTTTAAGAGACTGACCGCTAACGCCGTCATAATGACACTTGTCCGCGACACCTTATCGGCAGCCGTCAAATCGAGGCCTTTGGTTGTTTTCGCTGCGTGCAGGGAGCGAAGCCCGTAAAATAGCAGAAACGCAGCACCACCGATTGAGACGCTCGCGCTCAGCAACCGACTCTCGGCAAATAACGCACCAAGGCCGACAGCACCGAGCCCCACGAGCAGCCCATCACAAAGAAAGCATATGCCGGCGGCGATGAAGGCGGATTGACGCTTTAAGCCCTGGCGTAAAACAAAGGCGTTCTGCACGCCGATAGCTATAATAAGCGCCGCCATAACGGCCAGGCCTTTTCCATAGGCCGCCAGCACACTCATAATGTCACCACATCCCTCAGGTCAACACGCTGCCCGCGGCGCCCGGACTTTGGATGCGGAGCCAATGCTGCCGGCCGATCTGGAAGGCTAGCGAGCCCGCAAACCCGACCGCCGCTAGCGTCGAGATATAGGTCTGACGCAAATTTTCATTGAGACCTTCGGGCAAGGCTTTCTCGCTGCGCACCATCATATCGAGTTGTTTGGCTCTTACGAAACCGTCGAGCTGCAAGGGTCCCAGCTTTGACATACGGACGTCGATCAGAAAGCGCGTGGGCTTACCGCCCGTTTTGCTCTCGGTTTGCGCTTGGGCATTCTTCTGGCCATCGCCGTGGACATAAAGCCGCAAGGTCTCAAACTGGCCGTTGACATAAAGCGGCAAGGGATATGAGCGCCAGGCGCCTACCACGGGATCCTGCACAGGCAGCCCCGTTTCCCCGGCCAACTGCTGCCCGAGATGCGTCACAAGCTCCATTTTGCCAGCTTTTGCCAAAGTCTCGACCATGTCCGCCCCAAGCCAGCCCCGCACGGTATCGCCCTGCTTGAACGCGCTCAGAAGAAACAGCAACGCTCCGGGCAAGGCCGCGTTCGCCTGCGGCACAAAATTCTCGATGACCTGGCGTGCAAGGTTTGGATCAAGCTGCGCGAGAGCCGTCAAAGCCTCCTGCAGACTGGCAAAGCCGCCCGCATCCGGCTGTTCCAGCGGCAACGGCAAGGGCGGCCGAACAATATCGGCTGTCACGAGGAGCGTGGTACCAATCGGCGCATTCAGGACCGTCTGTCGGACATAGAATGTCCCGTCGCCCGCTTTGAGAAGCAACTGCCCATTGGCTCCCACTCCCGTTACGACGGCTAGAAATTGGTTGGCCGCAGGGGCGATGGGCACCCGCGAAGATGGCATCGCCACGTCTTCGATATGCAAGGTCAACTCGACGCCCGGCTCGAAAGGACCGATGGTGGGGCTTCCCCCCCCGACCGGTTGACTGGCCTGGACTTCAGTCCTTCCAGGGCGCGTGCCGCCATAGAGGTTGTTGTGTCCTTGAGCGGCGAGAGCTGTTTCCTCGAGCAATTGGGTTGCGATTGTGGCCGGCAAGGACTGCAGCACGAGCACCGCGATGAGGGAACCCCGCACGAGTGTCACGGGCGGTGCCAAACCGGTTGGATCTGATGTCGGACTGAGAGTGGGCCAGGTTTTCGGCACGTCCTGCGCACCAGCTGTCGGCAAGGCTGATAGCGAAGCGAGTGGCGCTGCGGGCGGCGTCAATGCGGACGCGCTCCCTAGCGGCGGCACCAAAAGAAAGGCCTGGCTCGGCGGGTTTCCTGGCTGAACTACGACCGTGAGGGTTTTCTGCGCCTCGAAGAGACCGAGCAGCTGCTCCAGAAGCTTTTTCTGCTCAGCCTCGACTAACGCGGGCAAGAGCAGAGTCAGATTGCCCACGAGTGTACTGACCGTGACCGTGGCTGCATTTGGAGTGCCAGCGATCAGGCCGGGAACCTGGATTTGATGCGCCAGCTGCAAAATTTTGTCGGGTGCCGCTTGGATGCTGACCGCCACGGGCGGAAGAGCGAGGTTGGCCGAGTTCGGGCCCGGGAGTGAGCTAGGGCCGCCAGGTGTTGTGGGACCGACAGTGGCTGGGGGCGGTACAACGGCCATAAAAAATCAGCCGGCGAGCATGCGTCCGGCGATGGCCTCGACATCACTGGCCGCGTCGCTGACCGGGGACCGAACCAGCAGCGGCGTTTGCGCGCGGATCGCTTCGCGCACCTTGAGGTCGCGCCGCACGATGCCTGCCAGCGGCGGCGTATACCGCAGAAAACTCTCGCTGGCTTTGCGGATCGTATCGTAGGTCTTTTGTCCTTCGCTGGCGCTCGCGGCCATATTGACGACGACGCGCATATCCGCTTCCGGGTTGGCCGCACGAGCCAGTTTGATAAAGGCGTAGGCGTCGGTCAGCGATGTCGGCTCATCGGTCACGACGACGTAAGTTGCGGCCGCCGGCCCTGCCATCTGACGCACGGAACGATCGACGCCCGCGCCCAGATCGACGAGCACGTAATCATAGCTTTGCGCCAGCGCAATGAGGTCGTTGCGGAGTTCCGAAAGCTTTTGCGTTGCGAGCGTCGCGAGGTTCCCTGAGCCGGACCGCCCGGCGAGAATATCAAAGCCGCCGTCGCCATAGCGCAAAACAGCCCCCTGCAACGTCGTCGTGCCTTCGATGACGGATCCAAGATCACGGACAGGCGTCAGGCCGAGCTGAATGTCCACATTGGCAAGGCCAAGATCGCCATCAAATAGAAGCACGCGTTTGCCGCGTTTTGCCAAGGCATGCGCAAGCGTAATCGAGAACCACGTCTTACCCACGCCGCCTTTGCCGCTCGCAACGGCAACCATGTTCCGGCACAAAAGGTGCGCGCCAGGTAATACGGTTTTATCGGACTTCAGCGGGATTGGATCGGTCATCGGCAAGGACTCCATCGAGACAGACAGTATAGCAACCGGCTTCACCTCTGTCATGCCGTCTCATCAGACGGGATTCCAGTCCCCGCACATCGCCTGCCAAAGCGTCAATGCCGCAATGGCTGCCGTATCGGCCCGCAGGATGCGGGGCCCTAGCCTCACAAACCGGACTCCCTCCACCTTTCGCAAAGCCGCAAGCTCCACAGCCGAGAAGCCCCCCTCAGGACCCACGAGGATCGCCGCCTTCGTCAGTGCGGCAGGGGCATCTAAACCGTCAGATGTTGCGCCCTTACTCGCCTCGCTGCTCAACTGTCCGGTGGCAAAGGCTAGCCGGATTGGTTCAGCCTCTCCCCATTCGGCGCAAACGATAAGGGTTCGGTCCTTTGGCCAATCGGCGATAAGCTCTTTCAGAGCTATCGCTTCGCGAATTTCGGGAATATCGAGGCGCTCGGACTGTTCAGCCGCCTCAATTGAAATGGAGGCGCAGCGCTCGGGGTTCACTTCGCGGATCTGCGTGCGCTCGGTCAGGACCGGCTGAAAGACGGCCGTACCCAGTTCGGTCGTTTTTTCGATCATGTAGTCGAAATGCGCTTTCTTGATGGGTGCCGCGCAAAGCCAAATATCCGGGGACGCCGTCTGTACCCGCAAAACCTTATCGACAACGATCTCCATGGCGCCTTTTGATATCGTGCCAATATGCGCCGACCATTCCCCGTCCCGGCCGTTGAATAGGCGCAACGGATCGCCCGGCTTCATGCGCATGACATGCTGCAAATAATGAGCAATATCGGCGGCCACATGACTGGCTTCGCCGCTGCCTAAATCGGACTGGACATAAAGGCGTGCGGCATGGCGTATTTTATCTGGATTCATAATTATTCTTACAACAAGAACATGGACACATAAAGGGCAACGGGTTATGCCCTTTGAAGTCATAATCGGGAAATTACGTGAAAAATTCTAAAAAAGATACCTATCGCCCGCCCGACGACGCCTTCTGGTTTTTACCGCTTGGCGGCTCCGGCGAAATCGGAATGAACCTCAACCTCTACGGCACGGACGGCAAATGGCTCATGTTCGATTGCGGGGTGACCTTCTGCGACGAGTCGATTTCATTAATATAAATCATTATGCCGTAG
>JALYJG010000084.1 GCA_030775365.1 Pseudomonadota bacterium | reverse complement strand
GTCTAATGCGTTGATAGTGTTAAGTCTGATAAGCTTGACATGGTAGGGGGCACAGGTTCAATCCCTGTCGCGCCCACCACTTTTTTCAATGACTAAGTTCTTTGGAGCAGTCGGTGCTTTTTTGGTTCTGTAACAAACCTGAAGATTAGACGGGTGACAGTACCTTTGATCCCTACCAAAACCATCGAACGGCGTATCAAATGTCAAAGTGTCAAGACTCCTTTCGAATGAAGTATATTCGGTAATGAGATCGCTAGTTTGAATCGTTAAATAACTTCAGCGAGAAGGCTATATGAAGGTAATTGTGTTCTCGCTGTTTCTTTGGTTTTTCATGTCGTTCTATCGCTTGCGGTCTCGGGGGCACTCTTCGCTTGGCCTTTCAACCCTACGGTCGGGCCGCAGCGCTCGGATGTAAATCCGCAGAACTGTAAGTTTCATTTCTCGATCCGGAAACGATATTCGCACATGGTTTGTTCCGGAATTCCAGGCTCTGGCGCAGTCCTTCTGCTGCATGGCATAAGGTCTGACAGGCGGCAGCTAATCGAAAGAATGCGAGTCTTAAGTCGTGCAGGCTTCCGGGTTTTAGCCATAGATTTCCAGGCACATGCCGGGAGTGCAGGCAATGGGTAACGTTTGGACAGTTAGAAGGCCTCGATGCTCATTCAGCAGTTGATTGCCTAAGCGCGAGATTTCCTGGAGAAAATTAGAACTTCGGGGCGTCGCTCCAGCAAATATTTCCGCACAGTGAAATATTTTTAAGGCTCAGGCGTGGCCTGATAACTGGACACGGTGAGCAGGGGGCGCGGCACGGAAATCTTGTGGTGCCTTAGCACATCAACAATAGTCTCGTAGCGCTCCTTCTGGCTTTTCAGAAAGTTCTGGGCCACGGTCTGGAACTCCTGAATCTTCGTAGGATCACGAAGCTGGACAGCCGTTTGGCGGCTCGACAAATCCTCCATCTGCTCGGCGATCTTGAGCGCGGTATCCACGGGAATAAGCTGGCTCTCCTTCAAAGGCTTGCAGCGGCCGTAGAATTCGACGCCTTTACCCGTGGCGGCGTCGTTGACCGTCTCTAAGGGGCAGTACCCGGAGATCACATCATGCTGCGGTCCTGGCCCGATTACCTGGACGGTAAGGGCTGGCTTGGCGTCTTTGTCATAGCTTTTAGCGTCGATGATGCCGCGCGCCGGCGCCGAGACGATGAAGAAGCTATCTCCGCCGCGCTGCCAAGACATTTCGCCCTCGTTGCCTCCCGGAACACCACGAGATGGCAAGACGACGAAAAGACAATCCGAATTAAAACATTGGACGAGGAATTTCGTATCCTGCGCTGCGCTCGACGCGCCACTATCCTTAACCCGCCACCGGGATACGGAAAAGACGGATGTGGCATCAGCCTCCCCAACCTCAAAGCTTTGGCTGGCCTTGTCCGTGACCAGCTCGAACGTGGCCTCAGGACCCCAAACATCCTTGATCACTTGGAAAGGCGATTGCAGGGCTTCGGGACCCGCCTCCGGAGAAGCAAAAAGGGAAACCGCCGCAACCGAAAAGGCAGACATTACTTGGCGAAAACTCATTAATGCATCTCAGCTCGAAATGGATACAAAAAGTGAAAACAAAATGTCCTGCTTAATTGCGCACAGTGTCTCACATTTAAAATTAAAATCAACTCGCTTAAGGAGACTGTTAGAGCTCTCGGCGCGACCGCTGACGGTCAAGCGTGGCCGCTCCTAAACTCTTAACGATTATGGGGGCGGCGGATTTCCTCAACCATCCGCCTGCAGCGCGCCTCATTTTCCGGATCGCCGATATGCTCATAGATAATGGCCAGCGCGTCCCATGAACGGTAAAACTGCGGATCGATCTCGAGCGCCCGGTTCAGATTTTCGATGGCTTCCGGAATGTGAGATTCGGGATTTGGTAAGTGCAGAATAGCGAGGGCGAGGTTGTGCCGGGTCTCAGCGTAGGTGTCCGTCATACTAATCGCTTTCTTGAACTCGGCGATGGCCGCTGGGTAATCGCCCTTATCCATGAAAGCCAGGGCCAAATTATTGTGGCCTCGCGCGGACGGTTCGCCATATTTGAAAATGTTGCCATAGAATACAAAGGGATCGTGCCATACCGCATTTTGCTCAAACGTAAGGCCGCCCAAAATAACCGCTAGCAAAATCGCCAAGCCGGTGGCTAACCGCCTGGCGAGCAGCGCCATGGGGACGCGGCTTAAGCTCTCCGCCCCGCCTATGATGAGGCCAAGGCTCGGCAGATACATCCAGTGCTCGAGAAACTGAGAGTTCATCGAGAAAATGATTCCGGTATTTGGTGCATGAGCAGCGGCAAACCAGAGCAAGCCCCAGCTCAGCGGGCGGCTACGGTGTTCTCGCTTCCATACGATCTGTGCAGCCGCGGCGGCGCACAAGACGATTCCTTCCCAAACAACTCGTGAGTTCAAGCTCACAAAAACGGGAAATGTTCGCTCCATATGCAAACCGGTTGGCCAAAGGAGAAGCCGGAGATAGGCGGGCAGCGTGGCCAGACAGGTGTAGATCCGGTAGGAAAGGTGGTCGGAGTAGAGTTGAAGATTGTAAAAGTCGTGTTGCTGATAAACTTTTCCGTAAGTCTGGGGGCCGTCGAAGCCGGGGGCGGTCCACCGCCAGTAAACATATATCAGCGCTACGAGCCATAGCGGCCATGTGCGGAGATAGGTCTTTGCCCCCAGACGTCCAGGCGCCAGAACATAAATGCAAGTGACCACGAGAGCCGGAAAGACGACCGCCGCTTCCTTGCTGAACAATGCGAGCAGCAAAAGCGGCAGGGCGGCCAGAATACGAGTGAAACCGAATGTTGGTACGACCAGCAGAAGGCCTAACAGGCAGAAGAAAGTGAATAGAGGCTCGGCTGTCCCGCTGACATAAGTGATCACCTCCGTGTGCAGCGGATGAAGGCTCCAGATCAGCGCGCCGAGGAAGGAGGGCCACAGCCTGAACCCAAGCCGCTGGGCAAGACAGAAGGCAAGACACGCATTTGTGGCATGTAGAGATACGTTCAGAAGGTGAAAGAGAAAGGGGTCGTCGCCGCTCAACTGATAGATGAAGAAGTACAAGACATTCTGCATCGGCCGGTAAAACCCACCGGCTATATGTGCGCCACCCGTCGAGGATGAGGTCAGAAGTTGCGGAAATGTTCGCCAGCTCCGCAGCCATTCGTTGAGTGTTATGACAATGTTGTCGTCGAACAGAAGAACGTTCTCATAAACATTCGCGTAGGCCGCGAAGACGGCAAGAACCAGAAAAAGATACGGCAGCAGCCTTTGTGCCGGGGACGAGTTGAGAGGAATGGTGTCCATCAGGACCTCGTGCTCTGGGATGACGCCAGGCGTGCGGCCAGCTCCAGGCGGCCCGGTTCGGACGAGCGCCATAGCGTCAGGCTGGGATAAAAAGGACAGCGGCGGCCATTGTCGAACCAGTACCAGGTGAGGCCGGCGTCTGGCACCATGATGCCGGACAGCACTCCGAGCGCCCCCGCAACATGAGCAACCGTATTGTTGATCGCCAAGACATAGTCGCACGCAGTTATCTGTGCCGCAAAAGCGTCCATGTCCCTGAATTGGTCAATTTCGTTATCATGAATAAATGTGAGCGAAGGAAACATCTCTTGGGCCTCGCGCCAGGCAGCCTGGCTATCGCCGTATTGAAGATCGACGAGCAACAAATCTTCAAGTTCGAGGTGCCTCAACATTTCGGGCAACGGCAGGCTGCGTTTGAGACCCCAGGGCTTGGAGTTCGTAAACCACGAGATGCCCAGGATACGCTTCTTGCCATACCCTTCATACCGCTGCCGCAGTGCCGAACTCCGTTCCGCATCCGCGACGAGGAAAGATTTGCGGTCGGGGAACGAATTCAGATCGGGGCGCAGAATGCGGCTCAACCACATGCCCGAAGCTTGAAAGTCAAATTCCGCTCCGGGCAGAGGCGGCACTCGTCGCGCCAGGATTCGGGCATTAGGGAAGGAACGCGCGAAAAGAGGAACGAGCCTATCCATGCATTCGATGGTCACGTGCGCGCCGCGTTCGAGAAGATCCGGTATCGCCCCGGCGTAAAGGATTTCGTCGCCGATCCCCTGGTCGCCCCAGATTAGAATTTGCTTGCCGTCCAGATCGTCGCTGTCTAAAAGCGGGCAATGCCGCCAAGGCAGCTCCTGCGCTTGCCGCGGATCTTGCATATGGCGCCAGTGCGGCTCCGCAGCCGTGAAGTCCGCCCAGCCTTCCGGCAGTCGACGTTGTGTGAGGTAACAAAGCGCGCGGTTGTAGCGAACAGCCAAATTGCCCGGGCTTATCATAAGAGCTTCGTCATAGAGAGACGCTGCTTCGGCGTAACGCCCTTCATGCTGCGTAATCATGGCCAGGTTATTGATCGCCGAAACATGTTTGGGTGCGAGTTCCAGGACTCTTTGGTAAATTACCTTCGCCTGATCGAGCTGCAGTGCGCCCATCATGTGGGACGCATGGCGATACGCCACCTCGGCAAGGGATCCGCGGGCCGCGTCGTCATCCGGCGCAAGTCGGATTGTGGTTTCATAAGAGGCTATGGCGCCCAGCAAATCGCCCTTCTGGGCCAGCACGCCGGCCAGATTGTTGTAATAGGTTGAGACATGGTCGCGCAGGCGGATCGCTAGCCGAATATGGTGTTCAGCCGTTGCGAGGTCGCTTTTTTGCCAGGCCAGAACGCCAAGAAGATGCCAGGCGTTTGGCTCTTCAGGCTCCATGCGCAGGACGTCGCGGTAGATGGCCTCCGCGCGCTCGCCCTGACCTTGCTGATGCAAGGCCATCGCTTCCTGCAAAAGGTAGCGGATATCTTGAGCTTCTTTCACTTAACCGGCTTAAAACGCTTCGGCCGGTAAGTCCATCACGGATTTGGCGCCCGCCAGGATGGCGATATTCAGCGCATTCGCCTGTGGCATAATCTTGTTGAAGTAAAAACGTGCGGTCTTGATCTTGGCGTCGTAGAAGGGGGCTCGTTCGCCGGCCTGCGGCAATTTCTCGGCTGCGACTTTCGCCATTTTTAGCCACATGAAGCCGACAGCGACAAGGGCCAGGAGACGCAAATAGTCACTGGCCGCTGCCCCGGCCTCTTCAGGATTGCCGAAGCCTCGCGTCGCCACGGTCAGGGTTGCCACTTGCAGCTTGCCGAAACTGCTCATAAAAAACGGCAGTAGGTCAGTCAGCGCCGAATTGTCCTTTTCGGCGGCTATGAACTCCGCAGCCGGGTGAAAAAACGAACGCATGAGGCGGCCGTAATCTTCGGGCATTTTGCGACCCACCAAATCAAGCGCCTGAATGCCATTGGTGCCTTCGTAAAGCTGGGCAATACGGGCATCGCGCACGAATTGCTCCATGCCGTGCTCACGTATATAGCCATGGCCACCGAAGATCTGTACGCCAAGATTGGTAACGTCGAAACCGACATCGGTTAGGAAAGCTTTGATAACCGGGGTCATCAGTGCCACGAAGTCGCCGGCCTGCGCGCGAATTGTCTCGTCTGGATGCTTGGTGTGAACGTCGAGTTCACGCCCGACCCAATAGGCAAGGGCACGGCATCCTTCGGTCAATGCCTTCATCGTCAACAGATTGCGTCTCACATCGGGATGAACGATTAAAGGGTCCGCCGGTTTGTCCGGAAACTTGGCGCCGGATAACGCGCGGCCCTGCAAACGCTCCTTGGCGTAAATCAATGCGTTCTGATAGGCCACTTCCGCCAGGCCCAGCCCTTGCAAGCCGACGCCGAGCCTCGCCTCATTCATCATCGCAAACATGGCCGTCATGCCTTTATGCGGCTTGCCAACGAGCCAACCCTGAGCCCCGTCAAAATTCATCACGCAGGTCGCTGACCCCTTGATGCCCATTTTGTGTTCAATGCTGCCGCACACGACAGGATTGCGGGCTCCTAAGGTACCATCGGCAAGAGGCAAAAATTTCGGCACGATGAATAGGCTGATCCCTTTGATTCCGGCCGGTGCATCCGGTAAACGCGCCAGGACGAGGTGAACGATGTTCTCGGCCAAATCGTGCTCGCCCGCCGAGATAAAAATCTTTGTCCCGGTCACGAGATAGGAACCGTCGTTCTGCGCAACGGTTTTTGTACGTATCAAGCCGAGATCCGTCCCGCATTGCGGCTCGGTCAGGCACATCGTTCCTGTCCAGCTGCCGTCTACAAGTCTCGGCAAATAAAGCTTCCTCAGATCATCCGCCCCATACTGATCGACAGCATTGTAAACGCCGTGCGAAAGGCCCGGATACATGCCGAAGGCCATGTTGGCCGAACACACGAACTCCTCGATCACGCAGTTCAGCAAAAGCGGCAGGCCCTGGCCGCCTAACTCGGTCTTGCAGGACAGTCCCGTCCAGCCATTTTCGCGGAATGTCTCGTAGGCTTCCTTGAAACCTTTCGGCGTGCGGACGAGACCCTCCGCAAAGGTGCAACCTTCGAGATCGCCCGATTGGTTGAGGGGCTGGAGGATTTCGGTGCAGATTTTGCCGGCTTCCTCCAATACCGTGTCCATGGTCTCCGCCGTCGCATCTGCGTAGCCCGGGAGTTGCGCTAACGAGCCCGCGTTGATGATCTCGTGGAGTACAAAACGTACATCATCCAAAGGGGCCTTATATGTGGGCATGCCAGGATTCTCCGGAAACGGATTGAAGCGGCCGCAGTCGCGATTTAACCATACTGCGCCTTAAAGAGTCGTGAAAGAAAAAACCTCGTAAGGCTACGAAGCGATAGCGGGGCGTAACTAGAGTTTCTGCAAAAACAACGCGTGCACGCGGTTGTCAGCGGTTAGTTCAGGATGGAATGTCCCGGCCATGTGCCGGCCCTGTTCGACGAGGATAGGATCGCCATTGTACCGCGCCAAAACCGTGGCATTTGGGGCGGCGTCGCGGATAATCGGGGCGCGAATAAAGACAACTTCCATGCTGCCTGGGCCCGCGCGGTTCAGGAATTCCTTTTCAGGCTGAATTGCGGTGATCCGGCTATCCCGCTGGCGGCCATAAGCGTTGCGCTCGACGCGGATGTCCATGGCGCCGAGAGTTTCCTGGTTGGAATTCACGAGACTCTTTGCCAGCAAAATGGCGCCGGCACATGTTCCAAAGATGCATTTTTCAGCAGCGAAGCGCCTGAGCCGGTCCATAAGCCCATCATAGTGCAGCAGTTTCAGCATCGTCGTGCTCTCGCCGCCTGGTATGATCAAGCCCTCGATCTCATCGAAATGCCCAAGTGTCCGCACCTGGATCGGATTTGCGCCGACGCGTATAAGGGCGGCTTCATGCGCGGCGAAGTCGCCCTGCAAGGCCAATACGCCGACTGTCTTCATCTGTGCGTCCCGAAGTTGTTACCTAAACTTATTGAATCTTACGACTGCGTTAAAAACCCACGCGAGGTCTTCCGCGTCAGTACGGTTGAACCAAGGAGCTGTAAAGACCTTAATGCTTTTTAATAATAATCATTTCTTTAAGTTTTTAAAGTAGGACTGTTCCCTCAAGGTCTGATTGCATCTGGAGTGAACGTGACCGCAAAGCCAAAATTTGTTGTGCCGGACGAGGAATATGAAGCGCTCCTCCACCGTTATACGCGGGACATCACCGCGATAGAGCGGACAGGCAAATTCGATCCTGTGACAGGTCGCGACCGAGAAATCGACCTAATGACTTTGATCCTCTTGCAGCGTCAACGCAAGAACGTCGTTCTTTTGGGCGCGGCCGGGTTCGGTAAGACAGCGCTGTTTATCGGTCTTGCTCAATGGATTAACGGGGACAAGGTCCCCTCACTCATCAAGAACGCGAGGTTGATCGAACTCGAAATGTCCATGATCAGCGCAGGATCGATGGTGCGTGCGGATTTCGAAGGCCGACTGATGTCGATCATCAAGGGTACCGCAGAGCGCAACGCGCTGCGTACACAGCCGCCGATCATCTTTTGCATCGACGAGATTCATCAGTTGATGCTGACCTTTAAAGCTTCGAGCTTCAGCGGCGCCATTGACATCATGAAGCCTTATATGACGGCGGGCGATCTTTACATCGTCGGTGCGACAACCATCGAAGAATATGAGGACTATGTCAGGACGGATCCGGCTGTCGAAAGACGGTTCCAAAAGATACCTTTGGCGACGCCGGACGTGAACACGACATTCAAGATTTTGACCAATGTGTACG
>JALYJG010000083.1 GCA_030775365.1 Pseudomonadota bacterium | reverse complement strand
GCACGGGTTATTGGGGCCGCCGCTACGCGCGGGCGTGCCTGCCGAAATTACATTGCTGACGCTAAGGCCTGAGGTCTCTAACTGACGATTTGAGCCCGCGCCTGTTCGATATGATCAGCTTCTGCCGCTGGCTTATCCCAACGGATGCGATGCACGCGAGGAAAGCGCATGGCTACGCCGGATTTATGGCGCAAGGAGGGATGCATCGAGTCAAACTCGATCTCCAAGACGAGTTCTGGCGCCACTTCGCGCACCGGGCCAAAGCGGTTGACCGTGTGCGCCCGGATCCATTTGTCGAGAGCATGCAGCTCCTCGTCGGTAAAACCGGAATAGGCTTTGCCGACAGGAACGAGCTTTCCTTCTTGCCAGACACCGAATGTGTAATCCGAATAAAAAGATGAGCGCTTGCCGCTGCCGCGCTGTGCATACATCAGAACGCAATCGAGCGTTAGCGTATTGCGCTTCCATTTAAACCATGGGCCGCGCGGCCGACCGGCGATATAGGCGCTGTCGAGGCGCTTAAGCATGAGACCTTCGACGCCGTGCCGGGTCTCGACCCGCGCCTGGCTCCGGATCGCCTCGATCTCTTCATATGTGGCCGCCGGTATGATGGCCGACAGGTCCGCAAAGGTTGGTGTGTGGCGTGCCTGCCATGCTTCGAGGTGAAGGCGCCGGTTCTTCAAAGATTGCGCGCGCAGGTCATCGCCCTTGTCGACGAGCATGTCGTAGAGCCGGATATGGGCCGGGTAATCGGCGAGCATAGCCGGCGAAACCTTTTTGCGGTTGAGGCGCTGCTGGAGTGCGTTGAAGGGCGCCACTTCGCCGTTTCGCAGAGCCAGTAATTCGCCGTCCAGCACGAAGTCCTCGGCAGCAAGAACACCTGCGGCGCTGGCGAGTTCTGGGAAAGTATGGGTGATGGCATCGCCGGTGCGGGAATAAAGCGCGACTTCTCCACCGCGCCGCACGAGTTGCACGCGGATTCCATCCCATTTCAATTCGATCTGGAACTGC
Organism: Pseudomonadota bacterium; assembly: GCA_030775365.1. Taxonomy (GTDB): domain Bacteria; phylum Pseudomonadota; class Alphaproteobacteria; order UBA9219; family UBA9219; genus JALYJG01. The sequence continues at coordinate 7,257 of JALYJG010000083.1, read as the reverse complement.
GCCAGATCAAGCTTTCTTAACTCGTCCGGCTCAAGAGCATGTGCGAGCATCATCGGCAGGAACGCGGCCCGGTGCGTAGGGGAGGGTTTCTCCGCCCGCCCCTCAAGCCAAGCGAAGAGGTTCAGGTAAGGGGGGGCGAGACCATGCCATAAATGTTCGATATCGTCGGCATCAGAGCCGAAAGCATCCGCAAGCGCTGTCTTGGCAAGCCTGGCCGAAACGCCGATCCGGATGTTGCCGGTGATGAGTTTCAGAAGAGCCCAGCGGCCGGACGCATCTAAGGCATCGAGCCAGCCCGCGAGATCTTCGGCCAATTGCCGCCTGTCCGTTTTTGAAAGCGCTTGCACGACTTCCTCAAGGCTCGGCGGGTGCGTAACGGGTTCGTCTGGCGCGGGCCAGATCAGTGCGACAGTCTCGGCCATATCGCCGACATAATCGCGCGATAACGCGAAGAGAACAGGATCGACGCGAGCTGTGACGAGATCGCGCACGAGCCGCGGCTTAGCCAGCGGGAAGACGAGGGCACCAGCCAAGGCGGCCAGTGCGAAACCCCGTTCGGGGTCGGCACGCGACTTGAAATAGTCGACCATGAGCCGTCGTTTACCCAAGGTCGAGCCGGTCAGGAGCAGCCGATCAAGCAGTTGGGCGAAGGCCAGCATCAATAACCCTCATCAATCATCCTCATCTTCGTACCCATGCATATCAAGTGGCCGCGCCCGCAAACCTTTGGTCTGCGCATAATGGACGAGCGCGTCCTCGCGCCCATGGGTGACCCATATCTCGGGTGCTTTGGTCTCGGCGATGGTTTGGGTGAGTTCATCCCAATCGGCGTGGTCGGAGACTACCAGAGGCAGCTCAACGAGCTTTTGCCGGGCCCGCGCCCGTACCGTCATCCAGCCCGAGGCCAAGGCAGCGACAGGATCGGGCAGACGTCGTGACCAGCGGTCATGCAGCGCGGAAGGCGGGGCCATCACGATCTTGCCTTGCAGATCGGGCTTGGCGAGCTCGGCCAGAGGAGCGATGCTGCCCAGCTTTACGCCAAGCTCTTCATACAACGAGCATAAGCCTATCATCGATCCATGCAGGAAAATCGTCTCGTCATAGCCCGCTTCTCTCAGCAGGCAGATCAGACGCTGACATTTGCCCAAGGCGTAGACGCCAAGCAAAATGCTACGATCGGGAAAAAGCTTCCGGGCATCCAGAAGCTTCTCAATTTGCGTCCGATCGGGTGGATGCCGAAAGACCGGTAGACCGAACGTCGCCTCAGTGACAAACACGTCGCAAATCTGGGGTTCGAACGGCGCGCAAGTGGGATCACGCCGGCGCTTATAGTCTCCTGAGACGACAATGCGTGAGCCATCATATTCAAGGCAGATCTGGGCACTGCCGATCACATGACCGGCGGGAACAAAAGTCACGCCGACGCCGTTCACATCGAGGCGTTCGCCATAGTTTATGGCCTGGAGGTTGCCCGCATCGGAGCCATAGCGGGTCCGCATGATGGCAAGTGTGGCTGGCGTCGCCAGTATATCCGCGTTGCCCGGGCGGGCGTGGTCGGCATGGCCGTGCGTCACAAGCGCTTTACCAACGGGCCGCGTCGGATCGATCACGAACTTGCCGGGAAGGCAGGCAAGGCCCTCCGACGTGTGACGCAACCATTGGTCTGGCGGTACCCGCGCCATAAACGCATTCCTATATCTTTTTGACGAGGCTTTATGCCCTGGTTAGGTTAGAAAATTCGAGGTAAAAATGTCGTACGCAAATGCCGCGGCCTTGAAGCCTTTTCGGCAATGGTTTCGGCGAAAGCGCTGGCAGATCTATCCGCACCAAATTGAGCTTCTGAAGGCGGCGGCCGAGTCCCGTTCCGTTCTGCTGATTGCGCCGACGGGTGGGGGCAAGACGCTAGCCGGGTTCTTGCCCAGCCTCGTTGAGCTCGCGCGGGGCGATCTCGAGGGGCTGCACACGATTTACATATCGCCCCTCAAAGCGCTGGCGGCGGATGTCGAGCGTAACCTTCTGGCGCCCATCACGGATATCGGACTACCGATCCGCATTGAAATCCGGACGGGCGACACCTCGTCCTGGCGCAAAAAAAGACAACTCACGAAGCCGCCGCATATTTTGCTCTCCACGCCGGAATCGCTGGAATTGCTGCTCTCATATCCCGATGCCGCATCTATGCTCATGAACCTCAAGCGCGTCATCGTGGACGAGGTGCATGCGCTAGCCCCCGGCAAGAGGGGGCATCTTGCGGCCTTGTGCCTTGCCAGGCTGCGCCGTTTGAGCCCGTCGTTAACGGTAACAGGTCTGTCAGCCACCGTGGCCGAGCCTGAAAAGCTCGCCGCCTGGCTTGGCGAGGCCGAGGTTGTTCATGCGGCTGAGGGCCCGCGGCCCAAGATCAAAATGCTCGAGACGGCCAAACATATCCCATGGGCCGGCTATATGGCGACTTATGCGGTCGGAGATATCTATCGCGCGATTGAACAGGCGCAGAGCACGATTGTTTTCGTCAATACACGGGCGCAAGCCGAATGGATGTTCCAGCAATTATGGAAGGCGAACATTAAGGATCTACCCATCGCTCTTCACCACGGCAGCCTTGAGCGTGAGCATCGCGCGCGCGTTGAACAGCGCATGGCGGAAGGAGGTTTGCGGGCCATCGTGGCCACGGCCTCGCTTGACCTCGGCCTCGATTGGGGCGCCGTCGATCTCGTCATTCAGGTGGGCGCCCCAAAAGGCATCAGCCGCCTTCTGCAAAGGATCGGGCGCTCGAACCATCGTTATAACAAACCAAGCGAAGCCCTGCTTATACCGACCAATCGTTTCGAGATCCTAGAATGCGTCGCATTCTTGACAGCTATTGAGGAAGGCGTCCGGGACGGCGAGCCGCTGCAGCGGGGGTCCTTGGATGTGCTGGCACAATTCGTGATGAACTGCGCTTGCGCTTCGCCCTTCAGGGCGGCCGAGCTTTACGAAGAGGTGCGCCGTGCCAAGCCCTATGAGGCGCTGTCGTGGCGGGATTTCCTGGGCGTTGTGGAATGCGTGGCGCATGGGGGCTATGCCCTAAGGGCTTATGAGCGGTTCCAGCGTATCAGCGAGGACGGAGAGGGTCATTGGGTCGTTACACCGCAGGCGGTCCGTCGCCACCGCATGAATGCCGGCACGCTCGTCGAATATGAAACGTTGCGGGTTGGCCTGCGCCGCAAACGCTCCCCTCATCTTCGCGACCTTGGCCGCATCGAGGAATTCTTTATTCAAGGATTGACGCCGGGCGATACGTTTTTATTCGGCGGACAGCTCTTGCGCTATGTCGGCGTGCGGGAAGACAGAGTCGAGGTCGAAAAGGCCGTCGGCGATCGCCCGAAGATCCCTTCCTTCATGGGCGGCAAACTGCCGTTGTCCCTTGCGCTCGCGGATCGTGTGCAGGCTCTGCTGGCCAACAGCAAGGCTTGGCACGCGCTGCCCGAACCCACACGGGAATGGCTGACCTACCAGCAGCGCAGTTCCGAATTGCCGCAACGTGGCACGCTGCTTGTGGAAACATTCCCGTTTGAAAAGAAGTTCTACAGCGTCCTTTACAGTTTCGCCGGGCGTATCGTGAACCAGACGCTCGGCCTGCTGCTTACGCACACGATGGAGGAGCATAGGCTCATGCCTTTGGGCTTCGTGGCCAGCGATTATGCACTGGCGATCTGGTCGCTTAAGAATATCGAAGATCCTGGGCCTCTGCTTAAAGAAGCGATGCGTGACAAGTCGATCGAGGACTGGATCGCGCGGAGCCAGATGTCCAAAAGGGCTTTTCGTGACGTTGCCGTCATTGCTGGTCTCGTCGAGCGCAACCTTCCCGGCAAGCGAAAGTCAGGTAAGCAAGTGACGATCTCGACCGATCTTATCTATGAAGTCTTAATGCGCCATGAGCCCGATCATATCCTATTAAAAGCTACGCGGGAGGACGTCGCCAACCGCATTGCCGATACCAGTCGGATCCAGGATCGTCTGCAGGCCTTGCCCATCACCCACCGTCACCTTGAGAGGCCGTCGCCGCTCGCTATTCCTCTGATGCTCGAGATCGGCATCGAGCGGATCAAGGGCCGGGCGGAGCGCGAGCTGCTTTCGCAACACCAAATGGATTTGAATCGCGAGCGGGAAGGGGATCGTCTTTTGCTCGGGACGGGCGCATGAAGATTTCGCTGGCCGGGACAGAGGTGCATCTGACAGGCGACGGTCTGGCCTTTGTGCCATCGTTGGAACTTCTGTGCGCGACAGATTTGCACTTCGAAAAGGGCAGCTTTTTTGCCCCGTTCGCCACGCTGCTGCCCCCCTATGACAGCGACGACACGTTGACGCGGCTGGAAAGGGCGGTCCGCCTTTATAAACCGCGGCGCTTCCTTGCGCTCGGCGATAGCTTCCATGACCTTGGCGCGCCTGATCGGCTGCGCGCCGACCATGTGCAGCGCCTGAATGAGCTTATAAGCAGCGTCGAGACGTGGTGGTGGATCCTCGGCAATCACGACCCTGCGATCGGGGCTCATATCGGCGGAGTAAGATGCAACGACCTCCAATTGGAGACGATCGCTTTTCGGCATATCCGGTCGGCCGAGCCTCTTGGTCCCGAGCTGAGCGGTCATTTCCATCCCAAAGCCACGATCAATCTTCATGGTCATAGCATCCGAGCGCCTTGTTTTGTGCAGTATGGGCTGCAACTCATCCTTCCTTCCTTCGGAAAATTCACAGGGGGTTTGGATGTCGACAGCGAGGCTTTCATTAAAGCCATCCCCCGCGCGGGCCGACGGCTTTTCATGATCCATTCACACGAAGTCTTTGCGGTCTGAACCTCTGGCCGCGGCCCCTTTTGCGCGTCCTGCGCTAGCGCTGAGGATGCGCGGCGGCGGCGACAGCGGTTTGCAACGAGGCCAGATTATTCACGGCCGCAGCGGCCGATCCTGACAGCGTCAAAAGATGGCTCAGATCGTCGCCGTTAATGACAATGGACGGGTTCTTGTTGAGTTTTTCGCACGTCGTTTGCAGCGCCTGGTCGAAAATAGCCTCAGCCGACTGCATCTTGAGGACGTCCTCGAAATCCGACCTTGCCGCCTGCAAGATCCAGCAGGACGCCGCCATGGTTCCCAAGGTATGAAAATAGGCATGGCGAGCGGCCATGCTGTAAAGCCCGGATTTGGCGGCTTTCTCGTTGAGTTGCTGGGATTCGCTGCCCAGCAGGCTCGTTATGTCGCCAATCAACGAGGACAGGTTGTCGATCCGCGGATAGAAGCCGGCCTTCTGATCCCTGAGGCGGTCGTCAAACTGGTCGAGCTTTTGCACGGCGACCTTGAACAAAGAAGCTGTGTTGTTCGAGGCGAACAGAAGCGACCATGTGTTGGGCCGGTTAATATTGGCCAGCACAACGCTTAAATCCGGGTCGCGTTCGCTGTTGGATCCTTCGCGGGCCAGATGATCCGACAGTTGCATCGCCACGCGCTGCCAGATTTGCTCTTCGCCTTCCTGAAAGCCGCAGATATCGTACCGGATGTGGCCGGGCCAAAAATAGGAGCTTGGGCAGAAGCCGGTCGCGAGCTCTCGTTCCATCATGCGTGCCAAGGCATTCACAATTGCACTGCTGCTCTTGGCAGGCGTGTTAGGAAGCGGCGTATTGTTCACATGACCCGTATATTGGCCGGCGATGCCATAGAGGAGCGGCAAGAGCAAAAGAACGACGACGATTACAAGTAGGCGATTGGCCAAGGTCTCGCTCCTTCTCGTTTCCGGTTTTCATCGGGCGGTAACTAAGCACGCACGACGGGAATCCTTATAGCCGAGGTGCACAAAGATCAACAGATGCTTATGCGGATCGAAGCCAGGAAGCCCTGCGGCGGATGAGTCCCGCTAAATCCTCCCGGATCCAGGCGGGCTCATAGCCGGAGGGGAGAGATAGGCGGCGGAGGGGGCCGGCGGTCACAAGCGTATTTCGGTTGGTCTGGCCCGGCCAGTCCAGCAGGCGAACGTCCGATAGGGCCTTTTCGGCCTCCCTGGCGATCTTATCGCCGCACCTGTCCCCGTCGCCGCGCGTGATGACATTCATGACCATGACCCCTGACGGTGACAGAATGGCCGCTACTTGCTCAAAAAAGCGGCGGGTCGTGAAGGAGCGTGGCACCTCATTATGCGAGCCGAACACATCCACCACAACAGCGTCATAAGTGTGGGTCGTGCCGTGAACATAGGCGATGCCATCACGGCGGACGCAGCGTATCTCGGGCGGCAGCCCGAAATACCGGCGGGCAATGGCAAAAGCGACCGGGTTTATATCGACGACCGTGACCTTGCAACGCAGGCGATGCAGCATCGTAGCCAGCGTGCCGCCCGCGCAGCCAAGCAGCAACACGCGGCGCGCTTTAGTATGGCGGATGATTTCATGTATGACATGCACATAGGCGCAAACGCTCACGCCGCTTTTGTTGGCTTGGCTGTGAAAACAGCCATTCTGGTAATAGGCCAGCCCCCCGTCCTTACGCGAACGCGTGACACGTATGATGCCGAAATCCGTTTTGAACTGCTGGAGAAGTGCCACAAAGCCTCGGTTTTTTCGCAAATTATGGCGCCCGGACCACTCTGTCAATTGCGGCCCCTGTGCGGCTCAATAGAGGTACGAAATACTTATCTAGGCTTCCGCGATCCCTATTGATTTTCTTGGCCCGATGCTTCCTCATGGTGCGCTGTTGGCAGTACGCCTTTATTAGGTGCCGCGGTAAAGTGACCATGAAACCCGTTTATCCTGCGAGATCTCATGCAACGTAGTTTAAAAAAATCAGCTTTCGGACTCGCTTTGCTTCTCATGGCCGTGTCGGCCTGTCCAGCGCGGGCGGATGATGTCGGCTGCGTCTCGACCAATATCCGTATGCTCGGCATCGCCAATGACAAAATCTGTGTCGCTTCCTTCAAGGACCCGAAGGTCGATGGCGTCGTCTGTCATATCAGCCGCGCGGAGACCGGGGGTGCCAAGGGGGCGGTTGGTCTCGCCGAGGACACGTCGGATGCGGCAATTTCCTGTCGTCAAGTCGGTGCCATCACGCTCAAAGAAGATCTGAAGGATGGCGAAAAGGTCTTTAAGGAAAGCCGCTCCTTCTTGTTCAAGACGCTGCAGGTCGTGCGTTTTTACGACAAGCCGAACAATACGCTTATTTACTTGAGCTATTCCGACAAGTTAATCAACGGGTCGCCAAAAAATGCGATATCGACGGTACCTATCATGCCCTGGGG
>JALYJG010000082.1:1953-8286 GCA_030775365.1 Pseudomonadota bacterium | reverse complement strand
ATGTTGTCACCATAGGGATCATCGCCGGCGCCGCTGATGACGAAGCCCATTTTCTCGAGGTAGTGGGAATCGGCCCGGAGCTTCGGCAATATATCGAGGCGGGCGATCTTTTTGGGCACGTGCCACGAAGGATTGAAGATCATGCTGCGGATAGCGCTCTGGATGAAAGGTGTTTTGCGATCAACGCGGCCTACAATCACGATGCCGTGATAAAGCGTGTTGCCGCTGTCAAATATTGTAATGGTAGCATCAGGTATATTCACGACGGCATAGCGAGTCGGCGGAAAATGGTCCGGCATGTGCCGCCAGCGCTCCATGTTGGCGCGAATCTGGTCGATCCGCGCGGCGACGGAAGTGTTAAGCGCCTCAAGAGTTCGGGCGCCGATATGTCCGTCCGCGCCGAGACCGTTATGCTGCTGATAATCCAATACAGCCTTTTCCAGATTGTCGTCGAACAGCAGATCCCGTTTGTCGGGGTCGTCCGACGGCAGGTAGGCCTCGGCCTTCAGGCGCGCGCGGAGTTGCGCAATGCGCGGACCCTTGTCACGCGGGCGCAGCGCTGGCCCGGGATCGATCCTTGGCCATGCGCCGTGCGCGGCGAGGTCGCGATAGGTTTGCAATGCCTGTGCGAGATGGCCATAAGCCGGATTTTTGGGGCTCAGACTCTCGATATAGGCGTTAAGGCTGTTGGCCGCGACAGCGGCCTGGAGGTCGAGGGGAATATTTGCGTCGTCACGATGAAAGTTCCACCCCGTATAGAGCTGCTCGAGTTCCATATTGTCGCCGTGCAGATCATGCGCAAGACGCAACAGCGTGTCCGTGACGATAAGTTCGAGTTTGACCCCACCTTCGCCGCCTGGGGCGGCAAGGCTCTGCATAAGCTCCAATGGATAATTTTCCCGCTCTAAGCCGTGATAATCGATTAAATGATTAAGCGAATCGAGAAAGCTGGCGAAAGCGGCGCTGTTTTCGCTGCCCGCGAAGCTCCAGGCCGGCTTGTTGTCGCGCGCGTTGTAAAAAACAGTCAGGTCTTCCTTGCTAAGATCAAAATCTCCAACCGTGATTTCGGGCTGGGCAAGGGCTTTTTGCACCTCATCGGACTCGCCCCAACCCGGTAGAGCGAACCCCGCGCACAGGAAGGCGCCTAGGAGGAGTAAATAAAACCGCAAACCCGTCATGGTTGATCCCGAATCTCTTTGCTGCTTAAGCAAGTGGAGAGACGGTATGACACAACGCAGAACATTCTCAAGAACGCGTTTCAATAAGGATCCAGTTGGGGTCCCCCGATTTGGTGTCGCGTGCAAAGGTCCAGAGGTCGATAATTTCCTCGTCGGTACCAGGGTGCCCGCCGATGACTTCCCCGCGGGCGTTGCGCAGGATATTCTGCTGTTCGCTGACGAACCGAACCGTGATGAGGGCGCGGCTTTCCTCGACCCGGGCCACAGCCGTTTCGGCCTCGCGGATTTTTCCGACCCGATTTTCCATTGTCTCGCCGGCTTGCCTGCGGGCTTCGATCGCCTTCTGAAAACGCGATAGCACCGCCGGTCCGACCAGCCGGCCCAGGCGCTCGGTATCGCCCTTGGCGAAATCCCCGACGATCATGCCGAAGGCGGTGCGCGCTCCCTGCAGGAAGGTCTTTTCGTCGAAGGAAGGATCGAGGGCCTTTATTTGCTCAAGCCCGCCAGCCAGTGAGGCGGGCGCGGCGCCGAGCGGACGAGGCGGCGCTAGAGGCTCGACTGCACGCGGGGCACTGGCCGGAAGGGCCGCCTTGTTCTCTTCTTTTTGGCCCGGGGCCGGCACAACAAACGGGTTGGGGCGCTGGCGCTCATCGTCCTGGCGGCGACCCAGCACCGACCAGAGTCGGGCTAGGAGCACGACAGCCACGACGGCGTACATGATGATATCGATATCCATGCGTGACTTTAACCCATCGGTAAATACGCCGCAAACGCGTAAAATCAACCGAACTCGCCTGGGGGTGGGTCGATTGGAACGTTAAGCTCCTCCAGGAGAAGCTCCTCATTTGTCAGCTTCATCTGGCCGATCGTGAAATGCTCGGGCGCGTTGAGCTCGGCATCGAATACATCCATTTCGTAGGGCGCAATCTTGATGTCTGTGCTGAACAGGGCGTTTTTGAAAATAACTGTAGCCGTTAGCGTGAACAGATTGTCCCGGCCCACGCCCTTATACGTGACAGGCATCAGTCGGGCCGCCACATCGGCCTTTTCCTTCTCCGTCGCGTTCGCCAGCCAAACCACCTCTTCGGGTTTCTCGACGATGATAAAACGGCCCAGTTGTCCCCGAACATAATGGAAAAAGAACTTAGCATAAGGGACGGCTGTTTTGCGGTCCAGTTTGATAGCCGCCCGCTCATTGACGCTGTAGATCGGCTCGTTCGTCCAGTTCATGAGACTGACATCGCCGGGCTTATAAAGGATGTAGCGTGTGTTCGGCTGGGGAAGGGTGGTGTCGGAGAGCGCGTAGAGTTTGAACTCTTCGTAGAAAGGGAGGTCGGCCGCCTGAACGGTCGTTTTATCCTCCGGAAATTTTATCGGTTCCAGATCGGCTCCGACATCGGCGAGGAGCTGTTTAGCAGCCACGGTATCGAGAGTTTTAAACGTCAGATCGAGCATAGGAAACGGTAAAGGGCCAGAGGTTGCTGTCGAGTGTAATCACGTTAATGTCTATAATATATGTATCCGGCGGGGGCTCATACTGCCAAATATTGATACGCGACTCTGTCCCCTTGATCAAGCCTTGACGATTGTGGCCAATTCCCCGGCGGTATCGTTGGCGCCGAGCGAGATCCGCGCATTGAACATACGGCTTACGAGGTCTTTCAGGTTGTCGCAGTCACTTCGCGGGCTGAGGACCTCGCCCTCTTCGACCATGCTCTTGAACTCGGCCGCGTCGGGGAAGAGGTAGGGCTCATTGGAGAGGCGCTTGTACCACGTGTAGACGTAGTCCGGATCGCGCCAGGCGACGCTGAAAAACAGCTCCCGCATCTCCGAAAGATGCCGGTCCGCGTCGTCAAACGTCAACGGATCGCTGTCGTCGATAATTTTCTGCACCTTGGATCCGTGGTTGTCGAAACGTGTGGCCTCGGCTTTTTCAGCGTGCACGCGACCGATCCGATTGAAGACCGCCGTCATCTTCCCAAGCCGACGCTGCAACATGGGTTTGCGGTACTTTTTGCTGATGCGCGCAATGTCCTGACGAATGAAGCGTACCTCCTCAGTCACGCGCCGAATGGTTTCAGGGTCCTGCGAGGCCTCCTCGAGGGTTTCGCGCTGCTCAAGCAGGCGGGTCTGCAGCAGTTTGACCTCGGGTCCCGCCTCGGGGCCGACAGCCGCGACAAGATCACCCCATTCTTCGTCGCCCTGCTTCACCAGGAATTCGGCGAACTTCATGCCCCATTGGCCGCTGAAGGATACTTGCGCGGCCTGCGGCGCATAAAAGCTCGGTGTTTTCAGATCCTGCTTGGGATGAACGGTATTGTCCTCAAGCGACACTGTGGCTTGCAAAATACCGCTGTCGGTCATGCGCCAGTTGAACGTGATGGGGTCGCCGTCGCGGATGACGCAGCCTTCGGGCAAATCGTTGCCGCCGATACGGAACACGCCGACACAAAGATTGAGATCAATACGCTCGGGATACTCTACCTGAAACAACTCGAAACTCAGATAGCCGGTATCGTAAGAGCGGAGGCTGCGGGCGCTTTTAAAGCTCGTGCGGCCCTCGGTGGCGAGGATATCGCCCTTTTTGACGATCGGCAGAAGAATGTTTTCCTGGGCGAAGGCATGGTCGAGAGCTTTTACGGCAATCGTTTGCGCCGCGGGAATGCTACCGGTGGAAGCCACCAGGCGTGTCACGACCAGCGTCTGGCTATGCCGCGGTAGAAGCTGATTGTCGGCGTCGAGAACAGAGACGTCGAATGTGTTCTCGCCCATTTGTTTGAGCGGTACGGACAGCGTCAGGCCGTCGGCTACGGCCAGCGGACCTGAGTCCCAGTCGCCCGATTTGATCTTCAATTTGCGCCCGGCCGGCACGGTACCCTGCACGTTCAGCGTAAAGGTGGTCTTATCGTGCGGGGTGCGCGAGGTAAACTGGAACAAAAGGTTCGGTTCTTCGGGAACCGAAGCTAGGGCCTTTTTCGGCTTGGTTGTGCTCACATTGTCCGTCGTCCATTGGCGGCTCTCGGCATAGTAAGCGGCGCCCACGGCCACGGCCGTCATGGGATCAGTCTTAAGGTCGGCGGCAATACCGAGTTCGCTCGATACCGTCTGGCGTACAAAAGGAATGCGCGTGGGTCCGCCGATGAAAACGATCCGGTCGATATCTTCGTTCTTATAATTGTTTTCCGTCAGCAGCGTCCGGATCATGTTGATCGTCTGCATGACCGGCTCACGGATGAGGTTCTCCAGTTGCACGCGACGAATAGGCGCATCGAGGAAGATCTCGGTGTCACTAAGATCGGTCATGCGGATTTCGTCGTCTGACGCAAAGATCGAGGTATCCTCTTGCGATGAGAGGTCAATCTTGGCCTTTTCCGCGGCCAGCTGAGCGACGCGGATGAGGCGGCGATATTGCGGATCGCGCTGGAAGTTTTCAGGCAGATCGAATTTTGACACCAACCAGGGGCGTACAATTTCGTTGACGATCATGCGGTCGAAATCGCGGCCGCCGAGCATGTTGATGCCTTGGTGCGCGACGATGTTCACTTCGCCGTTTATGGCCTGAGCGAGCGCAACATCGAAGGTGCCGCCGCCGAGATCGTAAACGAGAAACTGTCCTGACCGCTTGGCGCCTTCCATGGAGGCCATAGCCGCCGCGATCGGTTCTTGCAAAAGATCGACCCTGTCGAGCCCTGCCATTTTACCGGCGCGTAGCGTGGCTTCGGATTGCATCTGGTTAAAGGCGGCGGGGATCGTGATGACGGCCCCGGTCACCTTTTCGCTACCCGTTTCCGTGGCGGCCTGGGCGAGCAGCTGGCGGATAATCTCCGCCGAGCACTCCTCCGGGGTGAGCTTGAGTTCCGCGCCCTTGATCTCAATCGGGGTCGAGGTACCCATCAATCGCTTGAAGCCGGCCGCTACGTTGTCCGGGGAGACCAGCGCCTGATCATGGGCGCGGCGACCGTACAAACGATGGCCCCGTTTGTCGAAATAGATAATAGACGGCAAGACGTCACCGCCATCGGCTGGCCGGAAAATCCGGGCCTCGCCATTTTCGATGCCAGCGACGACGCTGTTAGATGTTCCGAGATCGATGCCTAAATACATTTTTTGTCTGACCAAAAACACGCATGGACCCGGGCCACAGCCCGACCAAGCAAAATCATAGCGTTACAAAAGCTTTTACCGTCAAAGGTATTAACAAACTTTGACTATTCTCGCAGGGTTTTATGGTTAATGCAATCTGGTCCTTTGAGCAAGTTTCCCTTTCAGCATAAGCCGCTAGACCGCGCCCCACGCATCTTCTAGATTTAGTTTCCAGTCGCCTTAGGTGACGCCCCCTGCAATCGATGCGGCGGCGGCCAGGCTCCGGCCGAGGTTGTAAACGTAAAAACCATGCCCTTTCAACTCCTGCCGCCCGGCGTCGCGACGGACCCGCCGTCGACGGCCGCCCATGATTCAACGGCTATTTTTATCGACCTTCTGAGGGTCTTGGCGGCGTTCATTGTTTTTCTTGGACACCTCACATGGACAAAATTCTCGGACCTGCCTTGGATCACAGGGCACGGCGCCGTGATGATTTTCTTCGTCATTTCAGGTTACGTCATAGCGCTAACAACGGACATTAAGGACGCGACCTTGCGTCAGTATGCTGTTGCACGCCTTGCGCGACTTTATTCGGTCGTCCTGCCGGCTCTCCTTCTGACCTATGTCGCCGACAGCATCGGCATGAGATTTAATGCGGCGTTGTATGACGGCGAGCCCCACGACCATGCTCTTTTCCGCTTGTTGTCCGCCGCTACCTACACATGTCAGTTGTGGTTTTTAAATATCAACCCACTATCGAACATGCCTTATTGGTCTTTGCCCTATGAGTTCATATTTTACGTCATGTGGGGTGTCTATTTTTATCTGCGAGGAAAGACGAGGGTGCTCTTGCTTGCGGGGGTGGCGCTTATCGCCGGCCCGAAGATCCTGATGTACCTGCCCATCTGGCTTATAGGTGTTGCTGCTTACCGCCTGCGCCGCATCAGCCTCAACCGACAGGACGCCGGCTTTGGGCTTCTCGCGGGTTTTGTCTTTCTGCCCGTGCTTTATATTGTCGGACGGCATACACGCTATGATATCGCCTTTGTGAACGGCGTGGCCGGGTTCAGGG
>JALYJG010000082.1:0-1943 GCA_030775365.1 Pseudomonadota bacterium | reverse complement strand
ATTTGCCGGACGCTTTTTCGCTATGCGACTATGCGATCGGTGCCGTCGTAGGTGTCTTGATCCTGTTTTTTCCCTCATTGCGGCTTGATCTTGCGAGCTTGCGAAGACCGGTGCGGTTTTTGGCGGATCGTTCTTTTGCGCTCTACCTCTATCACTTGCCTTTGCTGCACGTGTTCACGGCCATGGCGCCTGCAACAGTTCCGCCCCATCTGCGCGCGGCAGGGGTGGCCCTCCTTACGCTCGGCAGCGTGGTGGCTCTTGCCAGCGTGACCGAACTCAAGAAAAGTTCTTACCGGCGGTTTTTCGACCGTGTCTTGCCCGGCCCAAGAGGAGCAGGGCCGTGACGCCGGCGGCGCGCGCTCAAGCCGTGATCGAGTTGCTGGCTATGATCGCTGCGACACCGAGGCCGGCCGATACTCTCGCGGGCAGCTATTTCCGGGCCCGGCGGTATATTGGTAGCAAAGACCGCGCCGGGATCTCGGCTTCTTTGTATGACATCCTTCGGCACCAGGCGCGGCTCCGCTGGTGGCTGCAAAAACTTCTAGCCGCCGACACGCCGCGCACCCGCCTGCTGGTCTATGAGCTCCTTGTCCGGGCCGCGCCGCCACAACAGGTCAGGGAACTGTTCAACGGCGGCAAATTCGCGCCCGCTTTGCTTGATGGCGCCGAGGCCAGATTGCTGCGTGATCTTGAAGGGCATACGCTGCACCACCCGGCGATTCCCGAGCCCATCGCCGTCGAATGTCCCGAATGGGCGGTCGCTTCACTGAAACTTCGCTTTGGCAAAGATTTTGCCGCCGAGCTGCGCGCGCTCCTCGAGGCCGCGCCACTCGACATTCGCGTTAATACGATTAAGGCGACGCGCGAGGACATACTTGCCACGTTGCAAAAAACAGCCATCGCCGCGCAACCCTGTCGCTTTTCGCCGCTCGGGATAAGGCTTCGCGATCGCCCAGCCCTCACAGCGCTGCCAATGCTCAAGGAGGGCCGCGTCGATATTCAGGATGAGGGATCGCAATTAATCGCCCTGGCCGTCGATGCGCGGCCCGGGCACCGGGTCGTCGATTTTTGTGCCGGTGCCGGGGGCAAGACGCTCGCGCTCGGCGCCCAGATGAAAAACAAGGGCCGCATTATTGCTTGCGATGTGATGGCGCTTCGCCTCGGGCGCAGTGCGGACCGCTTTCGCAGGGCGGGCCTGCATAATATTGAACTGCGTCCGCTGAAGAACGAGAACGATCCATGGGTAAAAAAGCACAAAAGCGAATTCGACCGCGTGCTCGTGGACGCGCCTTGTTCAGGCTCGGGGGCCTGGCGGCGCAATCCGGATTCGCGCTGGCATTCGCTCGGACCAGGCCTTGACGCATTGATCAAATTGCAAGCCGCGATCCTCGAAAGCGCCGCTCGCCTGGTCAAGCCTGGAGGCCGCCTTATCTATGCCACATGCTCCCTTTTGCCCGAGGAAAACGAAGCACAGGTCGAGGCTTTTCTCGCGGCCAATATTCAGTTCCGACTTGTAGCATTCGATGAAGTCTGGCGCGTAACCCACGAGAATAACGGTCTTGCTTGCAGTGCAACACCATCGCCCGGGCCCTACCTTTCCTTGACGCCTTTGCGGCATGAGACGGACGGTTTCTTCGCAGCTGTCATAGAGAAGGCAGCGGAGAAAACCGCGCCTGAAAAGTCTTAAAGGCTCGCAACATGGGCAAATAGGAATTGCTAAAGCCCTGAAAACATGCTATTTATTGGGAATTAGCTGATTGTGCGGTTCGATTTAAAGATTTTTTAATGCACAGCGGCTAAGTTGGTGCATCAGGTTAAAGTAAAATTTTAGACAAACTCAACCAAGGAGGAAAGTTATGACAAAGCAAAAACTCAAGAACGACATTCTGAAGGGTCTTTTGATGGCAGCCGCCGTAGCCGCCGCTCTGCCTGTGCCACACATG
>JALYJG010000081.1 GCA_030775365.1 Pseudomonadota bacterium | reverse complement strand
GCTGAACGCAGCGGGCGGGTTCGACCGCGCATTCGACCGCCTGCATATTGGGCGCCACAACGACGACCATTTTTTCGGGTCGCAATTCTAAACAGGCCTTAACCACGTGGTTGATCATGGGCACGCCCGCCACCGCGTGCAGGACTTTGGGCAGGTCGGAGTGCATGCGCGTTCCCTGCCCTGCGGCGAGGATAATGCAGGCGAGTGGTGGGAGATTCGGCGACCGGCTTTCGTTCATAATACTTTTCTGCCATATACACTGTGAGATAGCCAATAAGGAAGTTCTATGCCCGTTTTACAAGGCCTTATTTTCGATCTGGATGGTACGCTCGTTGACAGTGCGCCGGACCTGCGACAAGCGCTCAATCGCACGCTAAGGGCCCACGGCCGCCGCGACGTCTCGCTCGAGGAAGTGACCCGCATGGTGGGTGACGGCATGCTGCCGTTGCTAAGCCGTGCCTTCGCAATCACGGGTGAAGCTTTACCGGATTCCCAATCCTATGTGATGTTTCAGGAATTCATCGGGCACTACCGCAACCAGCACGCGGACCCGGCACAGATTTACCCGCACGCAATCGAAACCCTCGAGCATTTTAAGACGCTAGGAATTCAACTGGGCATTTGTACAAATAAACAGGAAGCGGCCACTCTTCACTTACTCGAGGAGCTTAAGCTCAAACACTATTTCGCCTGCGTGGCCGGCGGCGATACGTTCCCGGTCCACAAGCCCCATGGGGGACATGTGACCGGGGTCATCGAGGGCCTCGGGGTTGCGGCCGTAAGCTGCGTCATGATTGGTGACGGACCGCATGACGTGACAGCCGCGCACAGTGCGGGTCTTCCTTGCCTTGTCATCACACATGGTTACGGCAGCGATTTCGCATCACTCGGCGGTGATGCTGTAATTGACGGTTTTCGGCAGTTGCCAGAGGCCCTGCGCGGCCTTGGCTTTGCCGTGAAACCTTAGTTTGTGCGTCGCACTGACGAGAAGTCGTAACCTGTTAATACTATTCTGGTAAACTCCCTGGCAATCTTTGGTTGCTGGACATGGCTGTAATCCTTGAGAACGAACTGGCTGAGTTGATCGCCGCTCATGAGAAATATCTCAGAGGGGAGTCGGGAGGTCGACGCCTGGACATGTCGCTCCAGACCGGACATGAGCTGGACTTCTCAAGGCGCAATCTCTCGGGAGCGGAATTTACCGGCTCATTCCTCAAGCACGCAGATTTCAAATACGCCAAACTGCGCCAAGCGAACTTTTTCGGCACCGTCCTGAACAACAGCTGTTTTCTCGAAGCCGATTTAACGCAGGCCGATATGCGCGGTGCCCAACTGCAGGGCGTTAACTTTACGAACGCCATTTTGAACGAAGCCAATCTTGCCGATGGCGCCCTTTTGCGGCAACAGCAAGGCGGGGGCATAGGCCCGGTCCATAATATCGATGTTCGGCTTCGGCTGTACGATGCTGTGTTTAAAAATGCTACCGCGCAACGAACGAAGTTTTCGAGCGCTCTCGCTTTGTCGACGGATCTGAGCCTCGCGAATTTCAAGGGTGCAAAGCTCACAGGGGTCAACTTCACGGGCAGCAACATGCGCGGCGCCACCTTCGAACAGGCCGACCTGAGGGGCTGCAACTTCACGAACGCCAACATGAACTCGGTCATTTTGTTGCACGCCAACCTGGATGGCGCTGTGTTCGACGGCGCCGACCTAACGGCAAGTCTGGTCCATGTCGAAGACGTCGAAGCCCGGACCTTCAGCCACGCTAAGATGACGCGCTCCCTCGAAAACCTGGAATACAGCATCAAAGAAATCATCGCCAATCATCGCGTCTGGGTGAACACTCTGGGTCGCGAAGGAAAGCGGGCGGAGATCGTCGGCCTGAACTTATCGCGCGTAGCGCTTGACGGCGTGCAGCTGCAGGCGGCCAGTCTGCAACAGTCCCTTCTCAACGGCGCGTCCTTCATCGGCGCGGTCTTTACGATGTCAGACCTGTCGGGATGCAATGCGCGCGAAGCTTCTTTTGCCAAGGCCGATTGCCGTGGCATCAACCTCTCGATGGCAAGCCTGGAATCGGCCGATCTGCAATCAATCAATTGTTCGCCGATGTTGATTTCGGGAAGTCTCAAGCCTATCGAATGGCCGGCAAACTTTGCTGGGGCCAATCTTCAAAACGCCCGCATGCGCGGCGCCGATCTGCGCGGGGCCCGGTTTGAGACCGCCATGCTGGCGGACGCCGATTTGAGAGACGCCAACCTCGAAGGCGCCAGCTTTCTCGACGCCAACTTAACCGGCGCGGACTTGCGCGGCGCGAAACTCGACAAGGCCGATATGCGCGGGGCACTGGGCGTGCGCTAGCCTGTCTAAAATCATCTCAGAACGGGCTAGAATGCCCATTCCCTAACCGGCGCATTCGTTCTTGCGTGGCCGCGCTACAAAAGGCTAGGTTTGGGAAATAACCCGTTGGATTTGAAAGTAACTTTATGGCTATCCCCGAAACCTCCCTCATGAGTCGCCTCGTTTCCTTGTGCAAGCGGCGCGGCTTCGTGTACCCAGCTTCCGAAATCTATGGTGGCCTGAACGGATTCTGGGATTTTGGTCCACTCGGTGTACAGCTCAAAAATAACCTTCGCGACGCATGGTGGCGCGACATGGTGGAATGTCCGCCGCTTGGCCTTGACGGGCGGACCCCTCTTTCCATTGTGGGCTTGGATAGTTCGATTATCCAGCACCCCCAGACTTGGATCGCTTCGGGCCATGTCGGCGGCTTTGCAGATCTCATGGTGGATTGTCGCGAAACCAAATTGCGCTACCGCGCCGATCACATCCTTTGTGCCGAGATCGCTTACGAGAAGGCCGGGCAAATTAAATCGCTCGGATGGCTATCCGCTCTCGATGGCGACGAAGCCGAGGCGGCTCTGGCTAAAAAGGCCAAGAAAATAATTCAGAAAGCCGGCGGCGGTACACTCTGTCCTATCGATATTGGCAAAGCGGTTCCGCTGACATCGCTGGCCACGCCGCAACGTGCTGAAGTCATAGGCCCCGATGCGGAGGCCCCGGGAACTCTTACCGAACCGCGCGCATTCAATCTCATGTTCCACTCCTATGTTGGGGTCATGCAGGACGAGGATTCAAAAGTTTGGCTGCGGCCCGAGACGGCGCAAGGCATATTTCTGCAATACAAGAACGTGCTGGATACGACGCGCGTACGCCCGCCCTTTGGCGTCGCGCAGGTTGGGAAGGCCTTCCGCAACGAAGTGACGCCTCGCAACTTTATCTTTCGCACGCGGGAATTCGAGCAGATGGAAATGGAATTCTTTTGCCCGCCTGAAGACGGGCTTAAATGGTATGAGTTCTGGGTGGCGGAGCGTATGCGCTGGTGGGAAGCCCAAGGCGTCAAAAAAGAGAATTTGTTCCGCCATGAAATACCAGCGGCCGAGCGCGCCTTTTATTCGGCGGCAACGTCCGATATTGAATACAAATACCCCTTCACGGCGCCCAATTTCGGCGAGCTGGAGGGCGTTGCCTATCGCACCGACTACGATCTCAAGCAGCACCAGACACATAGTAAGGTCAACCTTGAATACATCGACCAAGAGCAGAACAAGCGTTACATCCCGCACGTCGTCGAGCCGGCGAGCGGTTTGACCCGAGGCGTGCTCGTGCTGCTGTCGGAAGCCTACCAATATGACGAGAGCCGGGCCTCCCCGGAGTGGCTCAAGCTTAAGCCCAGCCTGGCGCCGGTTAAACTGGGGGTTTTCCCGCTCGTCAACAAAGACGGCATGCCCGAGGTAGCCGAAAAGCTCTATTTGGACCTGCGGAAAGATTACATTTGCCAGTATGATGCCAAGCAGAGCATCGGCAAACGCTACGCGCGCATGGACGAAGCTGGCACACCATTTTGTATCACGGTCGACGGCGAGACCCTTAAGGACCAGGCGGTAACTATTCGGGACCGCGATACGGCTCAACAAGAGCGCGTCACGCTGAGCCAGGTCAAGGACTGGGTCCGAGCCAAATTGCTGGGCTAGCCGACCGAGCCCGTCACAAAAATTATCTTAAACCCACGGCTGCTCGATCTCAGACGCCTGAATCGCCAGAATCAACACAAAACCCAATAGGTTACCGTTTGTTAACCCTTGGAGGGACATTATAAGGTAGGGCGCAAGGAGGTTTGTCCAGTGAAAACCTGAAATATGATCGAGGCCTTATTATGATGACCCTGCCCTGCCTATCCGATCCGCTGCCGGCGGATGTTATGGTTTTGACTGGGGCCGCGCTATGACCGCTCTGACAGCTGCATCCTTCTCAGGGCTCGGAACAACGGCGAGCACAAGCGCCGTCCTTTACCAGCGGACGACAACAAATCTCCTCGGGGCCACGGCCGCGACGGCCAGAGACATCGGCACGCTGACCACGAATGCCACGCAGCTTGACGTCACGGGACAGGTCACGCCGCAGAATGCGAGCGACTTCTATAAATTTAAACTCAACGGCACGTCCCTGAAGCTGGCGTTCAATAACATTACGAACAGCGCAGATCTGCGCGTGCGAATTTCTGATAGCTCAGGGACTGTGGTCGCCGATAACCAAGGGACCACCACCCAGCAAACGGCCTTTGCGGAGATTTCGACTTCTGCCGGATTGAAAGCCAGCGCCGGCACCTATACCATCAATGTAACCTATGCGCCCACAGCGCCCACGGGCACCGCGCAAAACTACTCTCTAAGCCTCTATTCAGGCTCGCGGTTCGATGCGGCCTACGAGACGACCGCAGCGGCGCAAACGTCCACTCGAACGGTGGCGTCGGTCGACAACACGCAAACTTTTGCGACGAGCGACGCGAAACTTTTTACAACGACCCAATTCCACAAGATCAACGAGACTGCGACCTCCGGCGTGAATCTGGGCTGGCTCTATGAAAACAAAACCTCGTTGTCGGTTGACAGCCAACTAACAAAAGCTGACGCCACCGATTACTATAACTTTGTGTTCGAGAAAGGCAGCGCCTTGAAGCTGGCGTTCAACAATTCGACCAATACCGCCGGGTTGCGAGTGCAGCTCCTAGACTCCTCCGGTACCGGTATTCTTGCGGACAGCGGCGGATCGACGGCTCAGAAAGCCGCCTATGCAGCGCTCACCTCATCGACCGGCCTCTCCGTCGGCAACGGACAATATGCCATCAAGGTGACCTATGCGGCGAACGCAAGTCGGACACAAACGCAAACCTATAACCTGCAACTTTTTTCGGGCGCATCCTACTCCACCCTCGACAAGACAACCGCTTCGGCCGAGACGTACGGCCACGCCGTCGCCGCCGGCGATCTGGGTACGGCCGGCTATAACGCCGCGGCGTCGGCAGCCAGTTATCTTTATAACAAGTCACAAGGTAACACGACCGATGTCCTGTCCGTGCTCTCGTCGCTCGCCACCTCAAAACTAACCTGACGGATCCGCAGCCTATACCCTTCAAAAGGCTGCCAAAAAAACTGTTCGATTGTTTCTTAACGGCAGGTTAACATCGTCGTCCTCCCTCTCGGCCCTGCCGCAGCCCCCTTAACCATACGGCAAGGTTTTTATGCCAAAAATTCAAACCTGTCGTTTCGTCTTCCCGACCCAAGTTTCGGCAGCGAGTCTGTCATAGAACGTGCCTTCTGCGCGCATACGCACGCAACGACGACGCAGTCGAGTTGGTAACGTCGCCCTCAATTCGGGGCCACTAGTGCTAAGGAGAAGTTCTGTGAGTCAGCTTGCCAATCTTAAAGTTCTCATCGCCGACGATCACTTCCTGATCCGGCAGTTCGTACGCAATGCGCTCCAGGATTCCAAGATAACTAACGTCCAGACTGCGGCCGACGGCAACGAGGCCATAGACCTTATTCAGAAGGCCTACGAGGCTACCCAGCCCTATGATATGGTCTTTCTCGATTGGAACATGCCGACAATATCTGGTTTGGAAGTTCTAAGCTATTTCAGGGCAAAACCGGAATATGCCAATACCGCGTTTGTTATGCTGACGGCCGAATCCGAGCAGCAAAATATTATGAAAGCGATCAAGGCAGGCGCCACGTCCTACATCATCAAACCGGTGTCACCTTCTGATCTCGGCAAGAAACTGTTCGAGATCCACGAATGGATCAAACGGAAGCGACAGTCGGCCCAAGCGCTACTCGGATGACAACCATGGACGGAAGGTCACAAGGTCTTATGAAGGCAAACACGCAACCTCTGCAATTGATGTTGGACGACACGCTGGCCCAGGACATATCCGGGGCGGTCTGCAACGCTGTTCGTCAGACATTCGGTGTCGAGGCCGTGGCGGGGCCCTATGAAATCGGCGAAGGCATGGTCTCCCTGGTCGGCGACGTATCAGGCGTCATTGGCATGGCGCAAAACCACCTTGAAGGAACGCTCATGCTTTGCCTGACCTACGAAACGGTGCGGGATATTTTGCCGCAGGTCGTAGGTCGCTCGATGTCGATCACCCACGAAATGGCCGTGGATGCGGTCAGTGAAATTACCAATATGGTGTTCGGGCAGATCAAATCGAATCTGGGACAGCGTGGCTACCAATTGAAGCTCGGCATCCCATGCGTCGTGAGTGGGCGCGGCCACTTTGTCAGCCAATTTCACCGCGGCCGATACATGATCGTTCCCTTTCATCTGGACGGTCAATTATTTCAAGTCTATGTCGCCTTGCATAACGAAAAAGGTAAGTCCGCCTGATTTCATTCATGTGTCCGGACATCTCCGGGAAATTGCCAAAGATCTCGGTCCTGTTTGAAAGGGACCTGTTGTAGGTAGCAGGCGGTCATGCCGGATATAATCCACGAACCATCCTCGTCTAAAAGCTGGGAGCACCAGGGCGGTCGATCCACGGCCGGACAGGCGGCTTTGACCGAAGCGGTCAAGCACGTCGACATCATTCACACCTCGCTCGCCGGCATGACGGCCATCGTGCTGATGCTGTTGGCGGCCGTGGCCTTGCCGATCATCGGCCATCCTCCGGTCCGGCAGCTCTGGGCATTTCTCATCATGGTGGCAGCGGCGCTAGCCGGTATTGGCGGCCTTTACTATATGAACTACCGCATCCACAAGCATGTCGGCGAACAAGCAAGCCTGACCGAGGTTCTGGTCAACAGCCTTGGCCAGGGATTTCTCGTCTTCGACCGGGCCGGCCTGTGTGGAAACGTATACTCGCAAGCCTGTTTTGATCTGCTCGAGACAATTCCGGCCGGCAAAAATGTCATGGATATTCTCAAAATCCCAGACGACCAACGCGCAGATTTCAAGGACTGGATGGACATCATGTTCATGCCCAACCACGCGTTGGGTTTTGATGACGTCGTTAAATTCATGCCCAGTTTCTACCCGCACACCAAGGGCTGGCGGATCAATCTCATGTACCGAGCCATCCGCACCAAGGACGGAACGCTCGCAAATGTCGTGATGATTGCCACAGACCAGACAGAGGAATTTGAATCACGCAAGCGCATCGAGCAGCAGCGTGACTACGCCGACATGATATGCCGTATATTCAAGGAGCGCAACCAGTTCCTCGCCACGATCACTCATGTCCGTAAGTTCATCGACGAAGCGTCGCGTCCCGTCCGCCGAGAGGATGCTTCGCCCCTGCTCCGCTCGCTGCATACGCTTAAGGCGGCAGTCAAACATTTCCATCTCGAAGCGCTCGGCGAAACGTTTCACACGCTCGAGAGCGACCTACGGGGTGAAAACGCGGCGAACGACCAGGACTTCCAGGCCCGTCTTCGCAGCGGCCAGGGCGAAGTGGCCGACGGCCTCAAAGCTATTCTTGAGAAAGTTCATGATTTGATCGGCCAGGACTACGAGGGCCGCGGCAGCATGCATGAGGTGCAGGAATCGGCCATGTACGCCTTCGCGCAAGAGCTCGAAGATCACAACGTCGATCCGAGTTTAATCCAGAGCTTTTTGAGCACCATAGCTGCCGTCCCGGCCAATGAATGCTTCCGGCTCTTCGAGCGCGAACTGCACGACCTCGCCGAGATCACCGGCAAACAGGTCAAACCGGTTCGCTTTACGGGCAGCAATCCGCGCGTCCTGGTTAAGCCGATCCAGGAGTTTCTGTTCTCGTTGACCCATATTTGCCGCAATATCATCGACCACGGGATTGAGCCCCCCGTCACGCGCTTGGCCCGCGACAAAGACCCCGCCGGACAAATTGCCGTTCACATCAACACCGAGCGCGATGACAACATGAAGGACGAATGGCTTCACATCGTCATCAGCGATGATGGCAATGGCATTGATCCGGCGCGCGTACGCGCCAAACTCGCCATAGCGGATCCTTTGGGTGATTGGCGGGACGAGGACGACGACGCCGTCATCCAGCGCATCTTCTCCTGGG